>JANZZA010000625.1 GCA_026419655.1 Armatimonadota bacterium
AACGCTTCCCTTTCAGCAGCCACCTAAACCACCAGAAGACAAGGTAGGCGGACATTTCCTTTGGTCACCGCTTGACGGGAAAAACGTTCCCACCGGCCTTTTCTCGCAGACATCCCCGTCTTTCGGTTGCCTCCGTGCGCCCTCACGGAAGCGCCGCACGTGGTTTTCCTGCCTGTGGCATCAGTACTTGTTCGTGCGCCTCGGAAAAGCGTAGCTGGATATGGCCCAGGCTCAGCACGGCCCACCCAGCTCCAGTACGCCTCCGGAAAGCAGGATAAGAGGCCAATGCTGCTGGACCGCCTTAAACTTGCCTCGTGCACCTCGGGGAAGCACGGCGGGCGGCGGTCTCCTTCTTGCCGAGTCGTAGTACATGCGGCCCACTGCGGCGTCAATGGCCGGCTGCGGGTACGCACGGTCTACGGTGGAGTCATTGCTGAGCCGTAGTATGCCCCCGCGACGCTGCTCTCATTGGCGGGCGGCGGTACGCTTGGCTCGCGCAAAGAGTCTCCGCTTCCGAGCTGCCACTATAGACATGTAAAAGGCACACGGCGGAGGCATGCCGCCGCAGGTCGTCCTCCAGCCGGCGCCAAATATTGCCGGTCACGTAAGCGTACCTGTCAGTGAGCAAGCCGTGCCTGAGTGACGGCGTTGCTCTCCTGACCGTCTGCCGATCGGGCTCGTAGCCGCAGGAGATACATGCCACGGGGCACCCTTGCTCCTGAACTGCTTAATCCATTCCATCGGAGCGAACATGCCCCACTGGCCATGGCCACTGGCCGCAACCGGGCAACAACCCGCCCGGCGACATTGAGGACGTCCGCAGACACTTCCGCCGGCGATGATAGGGTAAAGGCGATCTCCACGCCGCCTCCTGCCGCACGCGCCGATAGTGCCCCAATCTGTAGCGTACCACCGCCCGCCGCCGAAATCTCGAACTCCCGCACGGTTTCGCCTTCGCTGGGGGTGAAACGATAGAAAGCCGTCGTCCTCATGTATACGCGCTTGCCGGAAGTCTTGTCAGCAAGTACTGGCCGCACGGAAGACGGTAGGGCACTCAGGTCGGGCCAGGAAATCTCAACCTCCTGGCCCGCCATGCCCGTGACAGCAACCCGGGCTGCCCAGACCTGCCTGGCGCCACGGCCGACAAAACTCGCCGCCGCAGGGCCATCTACCCCAGGGTTGACGAAAGAAAGCTCCACACCCTGCCCCAGGCCCGGCGGAGACACGATCCCATTAAGCGAGGCCGGGTTTGCGCTCACCCCAAGGTAGTTATCCACGTCCGCATACTCACCGCAGCGGGCCACCAGACGCATCTTCCAGTCTACATCGCTGCGCCCTGCGTCGCCGGGGGCCGATGCGGGAAGGGCAGAAGGTAAGGTTATCGTGCAGGGTTGTCGAGCCAGCACCCAGAAACCTTGCGACTGGCGGATAATCTTTTCACCGGCGTCCGGCCGGGCACTCACCAGCCGATATGACCGGCTCGGCGTATCCCAATACCACGCAAAGTCGCCCATCACACCAGCGTTGCTGGCCTCAAGAATGGAGTACATACCGGTTGCTGTCTTAACCGTCACCTGGTCCCATCGAAAGTCGTGCAGGAAAGGATTCCCTACCATGTTCCAACCGATCCGAAGCGTTACGTCAAAGTCGGAGGTGGCCGGTTGCCCGCCGATTTCTTTTGCTAGAGCGGAGGGCAATCGAATGAAAAACGCCCGACCAAGACGATGCCTCAGGGCCGGGTCGCCAGGAGTTACCCAGGATTTTACGTAATCGTTAGTCGCTGGATTCCATACCGCTAGCTTTATATCTTGCGGAGCCACGCCCAATAATGCAGCTATGTCGTCTTCCGTTGTTTGCACGCCTATGGAAAACATGGAGACACCTGAGGGCAGGGTAAGTACGAAGTTGGGCTGGGACATAACTGGCCCAACGGGTGTGACTGTCTTCAACTCGTTTCCTGCATCGTCCACAGCAGTTACGGCATAGTAGTATTTGGTCCCGTCCACTACCGTTTGGTCCTGATATGAAGTGGCAGTGAGGTCTGGGTCTGCAGCGGTTGGATAGATAAGCTGGGCTTGCGACACCGATGAGAAAGAGCTGGTCGTACGGTACACGCGGTAGGTCTTGAAGTCGCTTGGCGGCGTGTAGCCCGACCAATCTAGCGAGATGGAACCGCCTTCGTCACTGGGAGTGTCGGACGCGGAGAGATACTCGCCGATGGCAGGAGGGGGCAGGTCGTCTCGGGCTTCCGCCGGGCCAGATGGTTGCGAATAGCTGGCATTACCTCTGTTGTCGCGTGCCGCCACCCGATACCAATAGGGCGTGAAGTCCGGGACCGGAGCGTCCACGTAGGAGGTACTACCGGCGGGAAGAGTGGTCAGGTCCTCCCAGTTTCCGTCGGGCTCGTCAACGCCGTACTCATTTTTCTGATTGCCGCACCTCTGCACAACGTAGTCTCTTACGATGTTGCGTCCACGGCCGTCGTCGAGTGATTTTCCCCATGTCACCGTTATGCTTCCGCCCTCGTCGCCAGCCGTGTCCACCGCTAATACCCGGCGCGGTGGCCCAGGCGGCAGCGCGACTGCTAGGGCTGCACGGTCATTGATGCGCCCCGCTCCCAGCATTCCCTCGTAGCCCGGGTTAACTGAGTCTATGTTGTCCGCAGTGGAACGAATCTGATTGATTATCGCCAGCGGGGGATACGAGGGATACTGGGCGCGCAGAAGGGCACAGAGGCCTGCCACTATCGGACAGGCCATGGACGTGCCGCTCATCTCCCCATATGCGGTGTTAAAGCCGTTGGCTGGGTCGAAGATGAAGCAGCTTAGGACCTCGTCGCCCGGGGCGCTAACGTCAACAAAGGTCCTCGTTGACGAGCCGTCGTAGTTACTGAACCACGCCTTGCGGTCTTCGGCATCCGTGGCCGCTACGCCCAAGACCAAGTTGTCCACAGTCGGGTTGGGGCCGTCGTTACAAACCGGCGAGAGCCACGACAAAGGGTCATCGGCAAGCATGGCGTTCTCGTTACCAGCAGCGGCCACGACGACACGCCCTCTTGACCGAGCTGCTTGTAGGGGCGTCTCGTAGACAGAATTATATGGGCCGCGCAAGCTGAGGTTAATGACGTGGGCACCCATTGCAAGCGCATAGTCCATAGCGGCCAGGATTACTGCGTCGGTTGTGCCACCGACTTCCGGGAATACTTTCAGCGCCATTAGTTTGCAGGCCCAATCCTGGCCGGCCACACCGACGCCGTTGTTGGTCGCGGCTCCCACCAGGCCTGCGACGTGAGTACCGTGGGCG
>JANZZA010000137.1 GCA_026419655.1 Armatimonadota bacterium
CGTGTGAGAGGCATAATCAATATCCTGAGGAAATGGAGTACTCCCTAACTCGGGGGAGTATTCGGTTTTCTCAGGATGCTGTTGGAAAAGTTTCTGCAGCGCCTCGGAGGTACGCTCCGAGGCAAAGGATGGGACAGAGAACTTCATACACTTTTGTGGCCCTTTATGCGTCAACACGGGTTTTGGTGCGGACCACCGGGGTGATTCTCAGGGCCTTACTGTTTTCTGCCTGAAACAAAATCCTGAGTAAACTGAATACTCCCCTGACTCGGCCGCTCGTTGACCACTTAAGCCGTTGCTTGCTATGCTGGGTGGGAGGGATCGAGACGGCCCGCCCATCTTGTGCGCCAGGCCGGGCATCGGAGGTAAGAATGCGCACGCGCATCGTCTCAACCGCTCCGTCGCGCATTGACTTGGCCGGCGGCACTCTTGATATCTACCCCATCTACCTCATGGAGGGAGACGCCTACACCGTCAATGCAGCGATTACTTTGGGCAGCCGCGTGGTCGTCGAGACGGAAGCGTGCCAGGGCGTGCGGGTGGTCTCTGAAGACCTCGGCGAGGAAGTCGCCGCACCTTCGGCTCAAGGTTTGCCACTCAACGGGCAACTGGACCTCCTTATCCGCGCTGTCCAGTATTACGGGGTACCCGACGGGACAGTCATCACGGCTCGCAATCTTCCGCCGCCAGGATCTGGTCTGGGCGCATCATCCTCCCTGTTGATTGCTGTCGTATCTGCTCTGTGCGAGCTTCACGGTCTACACCCGGACGTGAAGGAGCTGGTTGATATTGCCTTCGACCTGGAGACTCAGAACCTCTGCTACCCTGCTGGCAAACAGGATTACTACGCTGCCGCGTGTGGCGGGATAAATGCCATCTGGTTCGGGCCGGGCGGGCCGCGCCTGGAAAGACTGGGCCCAGGCGCTGATTTAGCTAAGGCACTCAAAGCGCGCACGTTGCTGGTGTACACAGGCAAGTCCAGAGCTTCGGCGTGCGTGAACTGGGACATGCTCCGCAACTATGTAGAGGACAGGGGCGACAGTCGTGCCCGGATTAGGCGTATCCGCGAAGTCGCCTTCGAAATGAAACGGGCATTGCAGGAACACGACATTGATGAGGTTGCACGGCTGCTGGGGGAAGAATGGGAGGCGCGCCGCGGCCTGGCCGATACTGTGACCAATGAGGAAAGCGAGCGAATCATGGCCGCGGCGATGGGGGCGGGGGCGACGGCCTGCAAGTTCTGCGGCGCTGGCGGCGGCGGATGCATGGTCATAATGGCTGCCCCGGACAGGCTTCCCGCCGTGGCTGAGGCAGCTACCCAGGCAGGCGGCACTGTCCTGGATTTTGACTTCAGCTTAGAAGGCGTCACCGTCCGCCGGGGAAACTAATTCGGCCTTATTCTGACAGAGGGTCATAAACTGTTGCGGGCATCGTGCTGGCAAAGCGAAGAGGTGTGCCGCACATAGCTAGGAAAGCTTCGTGGGCTGAAACCGCGACCGCTACATTCAGCGGTTCCCGGTGCGGTGCTGGTCAGCGCCACCACTGCCGCCAACGCCACCGGCACCGTTTGCGCCCACAACCGCCCCTGTGGGCGAGGCCGCTGAAGAGACGACTGCAGGCCGTGCTCACCTGCCCTGTACACGCTCTACACAGTGTCTGTGGGTAAGTGAACACGCGCATATAACCCATGAGGTCTCGTGCCTGGTATCTCTTCGGTCTTGTGCCTAGTCCCCGTTCGGTTTCGTGCCCAGTACCTGTTCGGTCTTGTGCCTGGTATCCATTCCATCTAGTGCCTAGTACCTATTGGCTTCTGTGCTCAGGTCTCTCGGCGCCCGATAAGAGATGATCCTCGTACTGGGAGACAGAGACACATCCGCGCCGGCCGGGCGGCCCACACGCAGGTCAGTGCTTGAGGCGCTCGCGCGCGTCGTTGACGCTCATCCATTCCACATGGCCATCTACGAATACTGCGCAGATGCCGCCGTCGTGCACGCCTTCTATGGGCACATCATCTGCGCCGCCCACGGGGCTTTCGCCGGCCAACTTGGACTCGAAAATCATGATTGTCTCGGCCGGGCGCTCTATCTTGAGCAAGGACGCTCCGAGCAGCGCCTTATTGAAGGCGTACCCGATTGGCTGGTGCGGGCGGGTGGGACAGGTGAAAAGACGGTCATTGTTGAGGTACGGGCGCAGGGCAGGCACCCAGTCAGCTTTCGGCAGCGTATCGCCATGGTCCTGAGCATACATGAGGACGCCCGCTGCGATTTGCTTGAGGTTGCTCTGGCAGCTCTCCGTTTCGGCCCTGGCCCGGGCTTTTCGCATGATTTCGCTCGTCATGAGTTTGCTCAGGTCAGTCCTTGCGGCGGGCCTGTAACCGACCTCGCCGAGGACCTTCATAGTGGCCGTGTCAACCTTGTAGACTTTTCCGCGCTCGATGATGAGGAGAACACTGTCTCCTTGAGTGACGGCTACCGGCCCGCTCGTCGCGCCGCCCCTGCCGAACAAGTTCATGAAAAACATCATTCCCAGGATGTCTTCTCCTTTGGCGTCCGGCTCCATCAGCATCAGGTAGGGCAATAGCTGAGCCATGTCCGTTTCCTCCGACATCGTAAGGAGCGCAAGGACGAAGGCATCTTTTTCGGGCACGCCCATTGCCTTGAATTCTTCCATTTTGGCCTCGAAGTCATCCGGGCGTTCGGCTGCGGGCTGGGCTGCCTCGGCCTGCGCGCCCTGTGCTGCCTGTGGCTCCTGGGCCTGAGCCCTGGTCGCCAGAGCAGCCAAGCCGAAACAAACTCCCAGAGTGATTACCTGCCATGCTCTTCTTGTCACAGCAGTCACCCCCTGGTCGGTGAGATTTGAGAAGCTGGGTCTGTTGCTGGTGCGCCGCCTGCCCGTGAGCAGCCTTCCCCTTGGTTGTGGGCTGCAGCTATTCTGTGCGGGGTCTGAGCGGCGCCGTGACACCCCTTAGGTTTGCCACATGCCGTACCTACTCCAGCTTCTCCCCGCACTGAGGACAGAAATTTGCGTCGGCAGGTCCCTCGGCGCTGCACTTGGGACAGGTTTTGCCCTGCACAGTCTTCGTGCCGCACTCGGGGCAGAACTTGGCTCCGGCTGGCAACGCATGGCCGCAGTTGGCGCAGAAACCTGCCGGCGGGGCGGGCTGAGCCACATCAGCCGGCGGTGCGCCACCCGATCTCTCCTTACCGGCGGTGAGCGCATCTACCACGCTCTTTGCCATAGCCGCGCCCATGGCCAAACCGGCCCCCACTCCAGCCCCTGCCGCCGCTGCCGTGCCTGCTGTGCCAGCGGCTCCTCCTGGGGCTGCATCGGCGCCAGGTGCTTCACCGCCAGCCTGTGGCATGTCGCCAATGGCCTTCGCCGTCCGGTACAGGAGAAACCTTGGAGCCTCGCCGGTAGCTTCCATGGCCGCTCGCTCGTCAATCATGCGCAGGACTTCTTCTGGCGGCACGATGGCCTCAATTACAAAATCGTTCAGCTCCATCCCGTAGCGGTTGTAGTCTTCCTGCAGGCGGCCCTTCACGGCCGCGGAGAGCTCAGCATAGATTTCCGGCAACTCCAGGATGTCGTCCACCATGTCTCCTAAGGTGTCGTTGAATCGCGCGACAATGAAGTCCCTCAGCCAGTCCTGGACTTGCTCCGTCGTGTAAAGGTGCTGGGTGCCGACGACGTTGTTGACGAAGAGCTGTGGGTCTTTGATACGCATGGTATAGAGGCCGTGGGCGCGCAGGCGCACCATAGCCAGGTTCTTGTCGCGGAAGACGACTGGCTCAGTGGTGCCCCACTTCATGTCGGTGAAGGTGCGCATGTTGACGAAGTAGACTTCAGCCTGGAAGGGCGTCTGGCCACCGAAGACCAGGTTCACAAGGGTGCCGAGAATGGGCAGGTTGAGGGTGGTCAGGGTATGGCGGCCCGGACCGAAAACATCGAGGGCTTTGCCGTCGCGGAAAAACACGGCCGCCTGGCTCTCCCGGACGACCAGTTGTGCCCCAAGACGCACCTCTCCTGACCCCGCGGCAGGCCATCGGTGCACCATCTCCATACCTGTCTCGTCGCGCCATTCGATTACTTGCAGACCCATGGGCCATCCCCCTTAGGTTCTTCCCATCAGTCGCAGAGCGCGCCAATCTGCATTCGCAGAACGGGCCTGATTAGCCCAGGAATAGGTCAAATGATAGGACCCGCCGGCCCACACAGATGCCGTTCACTCTGGCATGAGCCTAGCGATTACGTCGCCGCGCCTGTCTATCAGCTCGTCCAGCTCGTTGAGTGCTTCACTGAGGTCAGCTAGAGCCGCCCGCAGTTCTTCCCCTTCCGCACCGGCGGCTCTTCGCACCCTGTCCTGTATCGCACCAATCTTTTCGCGCATGGACAGGTCATACTCGTACAGGTCGTCAAGTTCTCTCTCGTTGATTTTGGGCGTGTCGAACCATCCGACGTATCCGTAGTCAGCGTAGCGTATTTTGTCGCGAACTTTCTGTATGAGGCCTATGGCCCTGTCGAGGGGGCCCAGGTCTTCAAGCCTGGCGGCGTGGCTGAGTTCTGCCTGCCGGCGCTGGAGCTTGGCCTTTTCGCCATCGAGCAAACCTGCCAGGTGGTCGCGCAGGAGCTGGTCTGCTCGCCGCCGCAGTTCTTTTTCGCGGTAGCCGGCGAATCCCGGAATCAAATCGAGCAGCCTCTGCAGGGGGCTTTCATGTTCCCGGACGCGGTCACGCAAGTCCGGCATGTCCTTGCCTCCTCGGCGCTTGCCTTATCACGCTGGACGCTCACAGACGCACAACGTCCCTCTGAGTCACGGAGGCGAAATCCGCACACACCCGAGCACTATCCTTGTACACTTGGTAAACATTCCTTCGCCGCCCCAGAGTAATGACCTGCGAGCTGGCGAAGACCTATAATCTGTTGCTACCTCGCTGTGGAGCGTCTGCCATGGATCCCGGCAAACTGGTGGCTGCTGGCCTGACGGCCCTGATTGGCGGATGGCTCGTATGGTTGGGCCTGCGCCGCCTGTCGGGCACAGGCCGGGGGCAGGTTGTCCTTCTAGGAGTCCTTAGGGGAGCGGTGGTAAGCGTACTGGCTCTGGCCGCCGTCGGGCCGACATGGGTGAGGT
>JANZZA010000692.1 GCA_026419655.1 Armatimonadota bacterium
GGCGTCCTTGACCTGCTAGCCGCGAGGGCTGTCTGGGTGCGGGCCTGGTCCGGAATGGTTTCTTCGGACACGGCAGAAGCTTCGGGCGAAGCTCTTCGTCCGGGCAAGGCTGGATGGCTCCTTACGTCTGGCCTAATTCTGGCGGCCCTGTGGGGCTCGGCTGCGGGCGCAGGTTTCGCGCAGGCCTTTGTGCTCCTTGCCATGTATCTGCTCTTGCACCTGGTTGCCGTTCGCCTTGTATGCCAGGCGGGTATGCTTGCCATCCAGCATCCGTACAGGCCGCTGAACATTTTCCTCGCAGCCTTCGGCACGCGAGCCTTCCGCCCGCGCCAGATTGCAATTCTTGCTTTCCTCGACCACCTGCTCATGCTCGATAACCGCAGCCCCACGATGCCGGGCATCATGCAGAGCCTCAAGCTGGCCGACCGGGCCGCGGCG
Organism: Armatimonadota bacterium; assembly: GCA_026419655.1. Lineage (GTDB taxonomy): Bacteria > Armatimonadota > Zipacnadia > Zipacnadales > FEN-943 > JANZZA01. The sequence continues at coordinate 439 of JANZZA010000692.1, forward strand.
CCGCGTGGCCAACTTATGGCTTGCCTTGCTGCCGCCATTGCCGTGGCCATATTCAGCTCTTATATCAGCTACCTGTTCCTCATGTACCGCCACGGTGGTTCCACGCTCCACTCCTGGTTCACGATGTACTATGCCAAGAACCTGTATTCTGACTGGACTACGCACCTCATCCGCGACGGCGAGCCGCCGCGCCCGGAATCCTTCGTGCTAATGGCTGTTGGCGCAGCCAGCATGGTCGCGCTGACGAATCTGCATCACCGCTTTTCGTGGTGGCCTCTGAGTCCGATTGGGTATCTGCTGGGCGCGTCCTGGCCCATGATTAATTTCTGGTTTCCTGTCTTTGTCGGGTGGTTAATCAAGACCCTGGTGCTGCACTACGGCGGTCCCAAGACTTACCGCACGCTCCTCTATGGTTTCCTCGGTTGGATACTGGCGGAATTCTTCAGCGCCGGTTTATGGGTAGTGATTGATACTCTCGCCGGCGTCAGAGGCCATCAGATTTTCACTTTCTAGCCCGCGCGGAGGCCGGCGCAGTTGTGGCGCAGACGCGCTTACATTACCCGACACGATGAGGCCAAATCAGCAGCTATCTCGGCAGGGAAGATGAGAAAGTTTGGGAAGGGGGTCTGGGGGACAACCCTTTTCGAAGGGTGTCCCCCCAAAAAGAAAACCAGCCAGTTGATGAGGCCCGAAAAGGTCCGCCATAAGGCCGGCCGTGTTCCTGATGCTGGGGTGAGGTGCGTCCCGCAAACGAGGGGGTAGGAACGATGCCCCGGTTCTTGTGCGCAATGGTTTTATGTGCGGGATGTTGTGCGGCTGCGTGGGCACAGGGGTGGCAGGCTGGTGATGGGGCTTTTCTCTTGCCATGCGGCGATGGACAGATAATCTTGCGCCCGCCTGGGGTTGTTGAAGCGGGCCTGCAGGACGGCCCACGTGTAAGCATTGCATTCTTCATGTGGCACGATAACTGGATTTACGAGCGGCTTGAGGCGGGCCAGGTACAGGAAGGTCCTGTTCTCGACGACCGTGGCTGGGTGCGGCAAGAAGGTGTTTGGGGGACGCGCGGGGACGCTCCGCCGCTGTCCTACGAGTTGGCAGTGGAGCCAGCGCAAGATGGCGCTATAGTCCACCTGGACGTGGAAAAGACCGCGCCGCTGAAGCTGACGGCCGGGATATGGTGTGTGGTTTCCTACGACCGGGAAGCGTTGGCAGGCCGCCGTGCATACATTCGCCCCACTGCGCATGGGCTGGTTGGCGCGGCCATGGAGAGCGACGGCGATGCGCTGCTCATCGAGCTTGCCGAGGGGCGAGCCATATCTCTTGCCACCGACGGGTTTTTGCGGGCCCGCAGCCGTGACTGGCCGGGCTTCGAGGTCCGCTTGCGGCCTACTGATTTTCCGTTGGGCGAGAAGGCTTCAGTCAAGTTGCGGATAACCTTTGACAGTATGCCTACGGAATTTCCCGGTGAGATCAAGCCGCGCGCCGAAAATCTAGAAATTCGGGCGGTGACTCCGCAGACAGGGGCGGTCCCGCTGTATGGCAAGCTTGAGCTGGACGTGGACCTGCGTGCCACCTGGGATAATCCCTTCGACCCGGACGATGTGGCCCTCGACGCTGAGGTCACCACGGCATCGGGCCGCGGGTATACGATGCCGGGGTTTTTCATGGTTACATGCCGGCGGGAAGTCCGTGGCGACACGGAACTGGTGATGCCGGTGGACAACGGGCGGTGGAAGGTGCGACTGGCGGCCACTGAGGTAGGGCCGCTGCGAATCCGGCTAGTGGCTCGTGACCGCACCGGTACGGTGACCCGGGAAGTTGGTCCCTTTACCGTCGAGCCGTCCGACGCAAAAGGGTTCCTCCGAGTCAGCCGCGTTGACCCACGTTATTTCCAGTTTGACAACGGCGCCGGCTTTTGTCCGATAGGCCACAACGTCCCGATTTACCACACGGCCGGCCAGACCGGCGAGGCTGCCATCCGCAAAATGGCCGCCGCTGGCGAAAACTACAATCGCTGGTGGATGGCCAGCTATGGTCTCGGCATCGAGTGGGAAGGCAAAGTAGGCTGGTATCGTCAGACTGCCGCCGCCCGCCTCGACGACATGCTCGACCTGGCCGCAGAACTGGACTTCTACTATATGCTCTGCATGGACACGCACCAGGATTTCCTTGAAGACGGCTGGAAACGCAATCCTTACAACGCTGCGAATGGCGGGCCGTGCCAGACAGTAAAGGATTGGTTCACGAATGAGCAGGCGCG
>JANZZA010000437.1 GCA_026419655.1 Armatimonadota bacterium
CCGAGCCGCCCCATCATGCCCACACGGTGGTGACCGAAGCCACCTACGGCGACCGCCTTCATCCTCCCATAGCCAGCAGCATCGAGGCTCTGGCGCAGGCCCTCCAGGACATTGTGCAGCGGCGCGGTGTGGCCATGATGCCCATATTCGCCGTGGGCCGCACCGAAACCATCCTTTACGAGCTGGGCCAGCTTTTGCGCGCGGGCCGCATCCCCACCGTGCCCGTCTATCTCGACAGCCCCCTGGCCCTTGAAGCAACCGCAGTCCTGCGCCGGCACCTGGAATACTACGACGAAGAAGCGCGGGCTTTACTGCAGCAGGGCATTGACCCCCTGGCCTTCCCGTCTCTTCACCTGGTGCGCACACCCGAAGAACCCCGCCAGCTCAACGACCTGGCCGGGCCGGCGTTAATCCTGGCCGGCAGCGGCATGTGCACGGGTGGGCGCATCCGTCACCATCTCCGCAATCGCCTGCCCAACCCCCGGGATATGGTCATCTTCGTGGGCTACCAGGCTCACGGCACCCTGGGCCGTCTTCTCGCCGACGGCGTCGGCGAGGTGAAGCTCTACGGAGAAGAAGTACCCGTCCGCGCTGAAATCAGGTCCATCGAAGGCTTTTCTGCCCATGCCGACCAGAACGGTCTCCTCGAATGGCTCAAGGCAATAAAGGGCGTGGAGCGCGTCGTCATCAATCACGCCGAGCCCACTGCGGCGGCCGCCTATGCTGAAGTGGTGGAGCAGGCGGGCCTGCCCCGCCCCCTGGTTGCTTCTTTCGGCCAGACGGTCGAGCTCTGATGGACACCCCGTGCCTGCGGCAAGCAGACTAGCGGCCCTTCGAGCATAGGTGAGGCCAACTACCAGGCGCTCGCTCACCCAACTGCGACCCAGCCCGGATGCCCGCTGTGGAATTAGCAGGAAGGGCTTTGGCAGTGACCTCAAGAAAAGGCCTTTTCACCGACGGCTGTCGCACAACTTGTCTTCCCGCGGGCTGACTTCCTTAGCGAGCACAAGGCTGGGAGTGCAAAGATAGCCGCTTTCTGCGCCGGGCAGGCCTAAGATAAGCCTTTTACCACCGTCACCGAAGGCCCTACGCCGAGGAGACTGTTAGAAAAGCCGAGTATCAGCGGCTGCGACAAGTCCGCGACAGTAGAAGGTGAAGCAGAGAGCACTGTAGACCTACTGCGGCTCAGACAGGCCACATGAGCTTTTGCAACAGCAACCCAGGAAAAAGCGGCCTTCCTTCTTCCGCTTGCGAGTGTTGTTGCCGGCCGGCTAGTTACAGCGATACGTGGGCGCTGCGGCCCCTGGTCAAGGGCACCTTGGGAAGAAAGGTTGCTCATGCCATGCGGGGAAAAGCCTAGCTACGGCCTGCCGTCGCACGGCCGAAAGGAGAGAGGGCCTTGGCCGCCAGCAAGACTTTGCCGTGGCTGTGCTTGCTCTTGACAGCCGCCTGGGCAATGCCCCAGCCACTGATAGTTGACGATTTCGAGGGAGACTTGAGCGTCTGGACGCCCACTATGCGCTACGGCGACACCGAAAACTGTGTCCCTTCCGCCGCTGAGGGTTTCGGGGGCGGACAGGCCCTGCGGATTGACTATGACTTTCGTGCCCCCGGAACCAATCACGTCATCTACTGGCGCTCCGTTAACCTGGATTTATCCTTCGCCGACGGCCTGTCCTTTAAAATCCGCGGCAGCGGCGACCCCGTGAGAGTTTTTCTTTTTGTCTTTGACAGCCAGGGGCGCCTCCGCAACTATGGTCCAGACGGTACAAATCCCGACTTCACCACTGCCCACGCCGACTGGTATGAGGCCCGCCTCAGCTTTGACCGTGACCAATCCTGCCAGGGCGGCGACGCCGACCTTGCCGAAATCCGCCAGGTAGGCTTCATGCTCAACGGCGGCCCAGCACGTGGGTCGGCATTCTTCGACGACCTGATGACGACACCACGGGCGCAGGAAGGTCTGGAGGTGCAGCCCACGACCATAACGCCAAACCGCGACGGCCTGAACGATAAGCTCACGGCGACAGCGCGGCCCATCCGTCCCGGCCAGGTGGTCACCGTTGAGGTGATTTCCGACGGGCGGGTGGTGCGCACACTTTTGCCTCCCACTGCGGCTCAGCACCCGCGCATCGAGGTCTCGTGGGATGGACGGGACGATGATGCCCGGCGGTTGCCCGCGCGCGAGTACGTCATACGGGCGATCTTCCGAAGCCCTGGTGAGGGCCGCGAGGCGGAAACGGTAAAGGACCAAACCGTCATGCTTTCAAACCGCCCGGCCTGGCCGCCAATCAAATACACAGCCGCGCCCTGTTTCCCCATCGGCGTCTGGTTTGAGGGCTGGCCAGCCGCAGCCGATTATCCTTCCGACCCGAAGGGCGCAGAAAAATACTACGACCGCTGCTTTGCGGACCTGGCGGCCCACGGCCTTAACAGCGTCGCCGTGCCCAACTGCCCGGAAAACCTCTGGGAGACGCTCCTGCGGTCGGCGGAGCGCCACGGCATCAAGGCTGTCTCTTATACACATCTCCGAGCCCAC
>JANZZA010000712.1 GCA_026419655.1 Armatimonadota bacterium
CGATGTAGAGCCGCGGCTCGCGCACCGCGGACTTGACCGTGATTTCGGCCGCAAGCGTCGCGCGCACCGCGTCAGCGGAGAGCGAGAGCTTCCCGTCAGCCCTTGCGTTCGCGGCTGGCTCAGCCACGGGCTTGCCCCACGGCGTGGGGCGCACCTCTACGATAACGACGCTTGCTGGTGGAAGATTGACTCGGTAGTCACGGCCGGGTTTCACAGGCGCCGCAAGTGGGGCGACATGAGGATAAGTGATGGCGGCATAGAGGCTTTTCGCTTTCCCCCGGTAGCCTGCCTCTTGGGAGACAGGGACGTTAATCTGCGCAGGCGCCAGGTCAGGATTCCGCAGTGCCCATATGCCTTCTTCGCCGCGCCAGGAGACAAAGCCGTAGGGCTGGCCGCGCGTCGGGTCGCCGCCAATCATGACGGCGCGGGCCAGGGTTTTGGCGCGGCGCTCGACCCACCGAATGGCTGTCCCCACGGGCTTCCACATCTCCTCGCGCATGCACTCCGGGCCGATATAAAGCTCTTTCATCTGCACGCCCCGCGCAAAGTACCAGACCACGTGGTCGCTCCACTCTCGAAGTGGCTCATTCTCGCCGCCCTGCATGGCGTAGCGCCCCTGAGTGACGCCGTGGGTCATCAGGCGCGAGATGGGCACGAAATTGTTGGGCCGCTGGCGGTACATGCGGTAAAGATGCGCGTCGTAAAAGCTCGTCGTCCACTCTCGCAGGGTGAGCTGGGGCCAGGTATTGTCGTAGCCTGTGTCGCCGGGGAATGCGCCCCAGATGGCGTCGGCATGCATGAGCCACCATGGGCTGTACCACATGCCGGAGGTCACGTTGAGGAAGATTTCGGGCTGAAGGCTGCGCTCGTAAGCAAGCAGTTCCAGGGTGCCGTCAACGTTAGCTTCGTGGCCGGCCTGCGGCGTGGGCAGGTGGCCATGGCCGTCGGCGGAGCAGGCGAGCATATTGAAGTCGTGCTTGTAGTAAGCCATATTGCCTTCCCGGATGAGGGCCGCGGTTGCCTGCTTCATGGCTTCGCGAAACTTTGGGGCGCCGAGACAATACCAACGGCCGAAGTTGGAGACCTCATAGCCCTGGCGGACGCCCCAGTCGGTGTCGAGGCCGAAGCCGCTGAGGGGCATCCAAAGACCAAGACGCGACCCGCCAGCCTCTAAGGCGCGGGCCAGCGGCGCCCAGCCGTCCGGCAATATATTCTTCCGCGGCCGCCAGATGCTCTGGTAATCCTGCCACCCGTCATCGGGCACAAAGGCCGCAAGCTTCAGGCCATACGGCACGAGCAGTTTCTTACGGTAGCCTTCGAAAACCTCGAGCAGTCGCTCGGTCGTCAGCTCATCGCCGCGAAGGTCATACCAGGAATTGTAATGCAGGAAACTGCGTGGCCTGGTGATGACCGTGTTTAGATAATCCTCGAAGGCGAGGGGCAAAGACAGACCTGGCGGGGCTACACCGCAGACGGCGGTTTTGCAGACAAGTGGGCCGGCGCCCAGGTCGCGCCCCGGAAAATGAACCAGAGACAGCCGGCCATTGCGCAGGGAGTTATGGCTGGCCGGGTACTCCACCCCAAACCATGCCCGGCCCGCAAGCATTGGCATACCTTCACCGTCCAGGTCTGGCGGCGCGGGGCGGAGTGTCATAGGTTCCAGGTCAACGCGCGTGACCACCATTCCAGCGGAGCCGGTCAGCGTCACGCGCTTTCGCATCCATGGCTGAGCGCCGCGGATCGTGTACTCAATTGCCGCGTTCAGGCCGGGCGCCTTGTCGGTGGCCAGCGTTACCCGAAGGGTTTTCTCATCGCCGCGAGCACGAAGTTGGGGCGCGCTCAGCAGCCGCCAATCCGCGCCCGCCACCCGGGTCCCCTCCTGCAAGTCCACAACAAGCTCGTCGCTCTCGACGGCCAGCTTCCAGCCGTCGGCCGGGTAGAACAGGACCGTGGTACTAAAGCCCGGCCCGTAGGCAAAGCTGCGCCCGATGGCTTGCCCTTTCAGCTCCACGGTGGCGGCGAAAGCCAGATGTCCCAGCGCAAGAGGAAGCAGCGCCATGGCTAAGGACCGTGCCCGCATTGCTACCCCTACCTTTGCTCGCTTTATTACCGCGGCGTTGCGCGGCTGCAAGGGATGGTACGCCGCCGGGCCGGGGTTTCCTTTGCGGAAAGGTAAGCCGAGAGCGACGCCAGCCCGCTTCAGCCGGGGCGTTGCAGTGTGGCTTCTATGGGGTGCTTAAAGGGCGCGTGCGGTGGAATCAGCACGTAAAAGTTTGGGAAGGGGGGCTGGGGGGCAACCCTTTTCAAAGGTTCCCCCCAGAAATGCGGTTTTGTCTTCCCTCTGCGGGTAGACAGTCCGGGGCCGAACACAGGCGAGCCTGACCCCCACGCTAACCAGGCGCGCCGCCTTGGTTGTCTCGCTGGGTCCACGCGGGAAGCGATGAGAGAAGCGACCGAAGAGTACCGCTTTCAAGGGCTGCCCGTACGCGCTCCATGAGCCTCACATACCAGCGCACGTTATGGAGGGACAACAAGCGCCAGCCGGCGGCTTCTCCCAGGCGGAAGAGATAATGCAGATAAGCGCGAGAATAGCGGCGGCACGCGAGGCAGTCGCAGTCTTCTTCGATAGGCCTCGGGTCGGTGCGGCAGGCGGCGTTGCCGATTTTCAGCGGCCCC
>JANZZA010000052.1 GCA_026419655.1 Armatimonadota bacterium
AGGCCCGAGACCGCGCACCGTGACTGCTTGCCGAGGATGGGAGACGTGTCTTTAAACCGCCGGCGGCCCATCAACGGCAGCAGTGCGTGCAAAGTTCAAGGGAGGTCGGATGCATGCGCAAGTTCTGGAAGGATGAAGAAGGCCTGACTACTGTAGAGTATGCGCTGCTTTTGGCGCTGCTCGTCGTGGCCGCGCTGGCCGTGTGGACTGCTTTTGGCGGCACCGTCCGCAACTCTGTCGCTCAGTCGCAGAACGCGATCGAGGATGCGGCCACTCCGTAGCCGCAGGGCCACGGAAGCGCTCGACGACTTGCCGAGTGGACGGCACGGTTGCCAGTCGCCTACCGTGCCGTCCACTCCTATCGCGGAACCCTGGCCCGTCAGTTTTTTTTATTGTTGCTTTTGAGCGCACGGTGTGGTAGATTTGATCCCGCCCGACGAGCAAGTCAGGGTAACACTTTAGCGGAGGCTCCTGAGGTGAGGGTCGGAGATTTTTGGGGCAGCGAAGACGGAATCACGACTGTCGAGTATGCGCTCTTACTAGCGCTTATCGTGGTCGCCGGTCTAGCGGTCTGGTCCCAGTTTGCTGCGACAGTGCGAAACGCTGTGGCTAGCGCCAAGAACGCCATCGAAGCGGCGGGCACCTAATGGAACGGTTGGGACATTTCGCTGTGCTGTGTGCGCTCCACGGAGCGTGATGGCAAGGAACGCGCGATAGGTGGGTGTTGGGGGATGGGCATGACGGCCCCAAATGAACTGAGGCAGCGCAGGCGTCCTGATAAGCGTTAGCTCTTGGGGGTGCCGGCGTGAAAGAACAAAGTTGGCCGTGGGGCGACGAAAGCGGAATGACCACGGTCGAGTATGCTTTACTGCTAAGCTTGCTAGTGGTAACAGTCGTAGGGCTCTGGGTTGGGCTGGGGCGTACGTTGGTTGATGCTTGGTGGACAGCGAGCAACCATATGGAAGCTATGGCTCAACCGAGACCGTAAGACGCTGGCGCCGGGTACCGGTTTTTGCTGAATTACCAGGGTATGCTAATCGGAAGATAGGTGAGAATGTGCAGGTAGCTGCGCTAAGCGAAAAAAGTATGGTTCTGCGTGGAGGGCTGGGAGGATGGCGAGGTCACAGAAAAATAGACGAGGGTTCGCTTTGAGACACGCCTGGCAAATGGCGTCGCGGTTGGCTTCAGGTGTTATAGGGCAGGAGTGCAGAGGAATCAGACGTCGGGGCGTTGCGACGGTCGAATACGCTTTGTTGCTGGCACTGTTAGTGATTGTCGGAGCCGCAGCTTGGGGAGCGCTGTCGGAAAGCATGGGGCACCTGTTGCAGAGGGTTGCTAACTCCTTTTCCACCATACCGAATCCGTGAGGCCTGAGCCAACGCAGCTCGAGGAACGCCGATGGGGCTCAGGGACTTCATTATCTGCGCAGTTCTCTTCCCCCTACTCTTGATTTGTGCGTACACGGACGTGCGCTTCGGCAAAGTCCGTAACGTGGTGACAATACCGGGGATGATCCTTGGTCTGGCAATCAACACGGGCTTCGGCGGATGGTCTGGTCTGGGCTTCGCGGCAGCAGGGCTTGGCCTGGCGTTTGGAGTATTCCTGCTCCTCTCCCTGTTACTCGGTCGGGTGATGGGCGCTGGGGATGCAAAGCTGCTGATGGCGGTAGGGTCTCTGGTAGGCCCCAAGCTCCTGGTATGGAGTATGGTCTACGGGGCAGTGGTGGGTGGAATGGTTGCTGTCGGTACCGCCCTGGCGAAAGGGCGACTGAAGAAGGAAATCGTGGGTCTGCTCACATCCATCGCGGGGCGGTTGACCGGGGTGGCCAAACTGGACTATTCTGAGAGCGATAGTTTGCGTTTGCCGTATGCTATCCCGTTGGGGCTCGGAGCGCTAATAGCATTGGCAATGCATGGCGGGGTGACAGGAATATGACGCACAGAACCCGGATCCGGCCTAGAAGGGATAGTCCCAGCTCGGGAACGGCAACGGTTGAGCTTGCCTTAATACTGCCAATTGTTCTTCTCATGCTCTTCGGAATTATCGAGATGGGGCTGCTGTTCAAGGACCACTTAATGAACCAGCAAGCTGTGCGCGAGGGGGCGAGGGCTGCCGCTCTGGGTGCGACGCCAGCCCAGATTAGTTCGGCAGTCTCGGCAGCGGCTTCCACTCTTGACCCATCGAAATTGAGCATCCGGTCCGAATACCGTGTGTGGTCTGGGACGGGTTGGAGCGGGTGGATGACCCTTGGTACTAGCAATGACGGCACTGCCAATAATGCGCCGCCGGGTGCCCAAATAAGAGTCAGCTCAACTTATCGCCACAGACTAGTCACTGGTGCGCTGTTTCGATGGATGGCCGACGAACCTCAGACAAATGTAATTATACTGAGGGCTGCAGCTATTTGCCGGCGTGAGTAGTTCGACGGCGTGTGCCACAACAAAATGCTAACCACTGATGCCGCTGGCTAGAAGCCTGTTCGGGGTCGGGGGACGGCGAGTATTTCAGTAAGACATTAACGACAGAGCTTGATACAGGACGGGACCGCTAAAGGGGAGGAGACAACATGCGGCTGACACGTCGGCAATCTATCGCAGTAGCCGTAGCGTGTGGCGTCCTGGCAGCGTTGTTGAGCTATGCCTACTTGAGGCGTGCTGCTGTGGCAAGACAGCCTACTGAGCCCACCACTGTCACTGTGGTGTATTCGCGGGCAAACGCTGAACCTGGCGTGCGTGTCGTCCCTTCCATGCTCGCCACGCGCACCGTGCCAGCCGACCAGGCTCCGGCCGACGCCATCCGTTCGACCGACGAGGTTGACGGTTGGGTCGTAGTCGCTCCCATTTCCGCCGGAGATATTCTCACAACCAGCAACGTACGGCGTCCGTCGGCCGCTATGGGCCTCGCTTTTCTAGTTCCTGAAGGTATGCGCGCTGTTACGGTTGCCCTGGACCAGGTAAGTGGTGTGGCAGGTCTGGCGAAGCCGGGCGACCACGTGGATGTGATAGCAACCTTCGACTTGCCGGGCGCAGACCTGACCGTTACCCGAACCGTTCTGCAGGATGTAGAAGTTCTGGCGGTTGGCAGCGAGGTAGTACCGACCGAGGAGGAGCAGGCTGAAACACCACCGGCGGAAGGTGCGCCCGCGCAGCCCCGCCAGCAGGCCAAAGTGGAGCCGACAGCCACGCTTGCAGTTACGCCTGAGGAGGCCGAGAAGCTGGTTCTGGCCGACAGCGAGGGGAAAATCAGGCTGGCTTTGCGGCGTGTCGGAGACCGGAGCTTTGTGCAGGTGCCTCCGGTGGTGAACTGGAACCTCATTGGGTATCGTCCGCCGTCGGAGAAAGAGGTTGAACCGCAGCCTGCAGCGGCGCAGCCGTCGGGGTTGTATCCATCACCTACAGTTCCGGGATCGGTGGTGGGTGGACCTGCGCCTCCGCCAGGACCCGCACCTCCGCCTAGACAGCCATCGCCAGCGGCGTCCGCGCCAGCTCCACAGAAGCCTGCTGTTGAAGTCTTCCGAGGCAGTGAGCGGGAGGTGATCGTACCATGACACGCCCCCTTGGCTCCTGCCGAAAAGACATCGCGCGGGCGGCGGCGGCAAGCGCGCTGGTCGTCATCTGCGCACAGGTGTTGGGGGCTGCTCAGGCCCTTACTTTAGTCCCAGGCGGCAGCCGCGTACTTCCTTTCAAGGAGATGCGGCGGGTTGTACTCGTTGATCCCGCCGTGGCAGATGTTGTTGTCGCGTCACGCTCGGAGCTCGTAGTGTTCGGCAAAACGGTTGGCGTGACGAAGCTGTACGTGTGGGACGCCCGAGGGCGACACGAGTACGCTATTAACGTCCAGGGGCGGCCATCCACGACGTTGCTCGTCCGGCGGCTCAACGACTTATTGCCGGCTTGTCTAACGGTCAGGGCTCTGGATGAGAAAACCATTCTGCTTACCGGAATTTGTGCCTCTACCATGGAGCGGGAGCGGGCTTTGGAGATCGCCAAAAAGGTGGCGGGCGACGTGCGTGTAGTGGATGTGATTGGCGTTGTTGGCGACGAACTTACTCCAGCCGAGCGCGTGGCCGCACAACTGAAGCTGCTGTTCGGGCCCAACTATGAATATCTCGTGTGGGGTGAGAAGACGGTCATCGTGCGCGGCCCGATGAGCCCCGACACCATGCAGGACCTCACGAAAATCACCGAGGGCCTGGGCGGTGAGTGCAAAGTCGTACTGGTGCGGGCACCGTATGCGGGAGCGGCCCCGCCCGTCATGGAAATAGCCGATGCTGTCGGGCGAGATTATAAGGTGTGGGCGCTACCGAATGGGACCGTGGTCGTAGAGGGCGAGGCCCAGTCTCAGGCGGCACTGGACCGCGTCAAGGGAATCCTGGGTGCCTTTTCGGACCGGGCGGTTATTGTAAATTTGGTAAGCCTGGCGCCCCCGCGAAGGGTCTCTGCAGCCGCGTGTGCCGAGCTTTTGACGGCTGCGCTTGGGGAAGCTTTCACCGTACGCGTGGTAGGCGAAGACGCCATTGCCATAGAGGGTACGGTGCCCACCGAGGATGCGTACAAGAAGATTGCGGACCTGACCAGCGTGGTCGCCAAAGATGTGCGGGTGATCAACCTGGTGCACGTGTCGGCGCCTGAAAAGCGGCGCGTGGTTATCCACGTGAAGGTCGTGGACCTAAACCGAGATGATTTGAAACGATACGGCGTAGATTGGGGGCAGATAGCTGGCGGGGAGTTTCGCGACCAACCTATCATCTTCCAACTGGAGAGGGTTCGGAACAACGTGTACCCGCTCGGCAACCTGCTCCATGCCCTCGAGCAGGAGAACCGGGCGAAGATACTGGCAGAGCCCAACCTGGTGGTTAACGACGGGGAAGAAGCCAGCGTGATGGTGGGGGGCGAGATTCCCATTCCGATCGTTCAGCCAGGCGGAGCAGGCGGCGGGGGCGGTTTTGCCGCTATTACAATTGAGTACAAACCCTTCGGAGTCAATCTGAGGGTGAAGCCGGAAATCACGGAAACGGGACTGGTGAAGACAAAAGTAGAACCAGAAGTGAGCACTGTAGATTACACGAAAGCGGTAAGCTATTCTGGCTTCCTCATACCAGGATTAGCTACCCGCAAGGCATCAACGACGGTGACCCTGGCTCCAGGGAGCACGCTCGTCATCGCCGGGCTCATACGTGAAGATGAGTATGTGGCGGTGAAGCAGATTCCGCTGCTGGCTAAGCTGCCGATGATTGGGGAACTGTTCCGCAAGCGCGAGACAAGCCGCGTGAAGACGGAGCTTGTTATTTTCCTGTCTCCCGAAATCCTTGCTGAAGGAGCCGAGCAGGTCCAAGCTGAAAAATAGGCAAGGCTACCATGACCCGCACGACGGTTTTGGTTACGGAGGTCCATCCCGGCGAGGGGGAGGAAGTAGCCCAGGTTCTGGTGCAGTCCGGGGAGATAGAGGTAATCGCGTACGCCCAGGATGCTCTCGAGGCGGCGCAGGCGGCTTATAGGCTGCGGCCTGACGCGGCTGTGCTGTGGGCCGACCTGCCTGGCATGAGCGCGCTGGAGTTGTGTGACCTGATTGTACGAACTGCGCCAGAGGTGGCGCCGGTAGTACTTACCCGTGCTAATGCGCCAGACCTGACAGTAGAGGCGATGATGGCCGGGGCGAGAGCTGTGGTGCGCGAGAGTGACATCGCGAGGTTGCCAGCGATACTCGCGGAGCTGCAACAGGTCCGCCAGCAACTTCCCCGTGAGTCCATACAGGCTGTTACTGACACCGCCAAGGCACCCGTGCTGGTGGCTGTAGTTGGTACGAAGGGCGGCATTGGCAAGACGACTATTGCAGTCAATCTAGCGGTACTTCTGGCCCGCAAGCACGGGGAAAAAGTGGCGCTGGTGGACATCCCTGGCCAGCTCAGCGACGCCCACGTATTCTTGGACTTGACGCCGCGACACAGCTTCGGGTCCTTGGCAGAGGTGTCAGCCTTTGACGCGGACTTCGTGGCGCGAATCATGAGCGTTCACGAGAGTGGAGTTCACTACCTGGCAGCAACGGGTGACAGCGCCGGGGAACAGATGGCGCGCTCAAGCGAAGTTACAGTCGAGTTGGCCAGCCAGGTGCTCGCAGCCCTGAAGAGGCGGTTCACGGCGGTGGTGCTTGACTGTCCGCTGTCCTACTGGCCGCTGGCCAGCTATGTTCTGCGCCGGACGCATGTGGTCATAGCCGTGGCCACGCTTGAGGACATGGCAGCCCTGCGGAGCGCTTTGTCTCTCCGCGAGTTATTGTTGTCGGCTGGTTTGGATGACGAGCGGGTGGTTCCCTTGGTGAACAAGGTGCGGCGAGGGAGTCCCCTCACCGTGGAGGATTTTGAGCGCGTCACAGGCTGGGCTTCGCCCGTGAGCGTGCCGGAAGACGAGAAGAACTGCGCAGCAGCTCTAAACGAAGGGGTGCCGTTGGTCCTGCGAACGCCAGGTTCGCCAGCCGCTGAAGTCTTGGCCAGACTGTCCCTTCATGTCTTGCAGAAGGCTCGGCTGGCGGCCGGAATGAGTACCGGTAAACCCCAGGTGACTGCTTAGTCCTTTGGGGGAGGTAGGCTGAGTCATGGCTTTTTTGGATCGCAGCGGCGATAGAGCATTAGCTGACGAGTTGCGCCAGCGAGTGCACCAGCGACTGCTCGTGGAGACCGAGTTCCCTGTCCTGCAGCGCATGGGGACTGAGGACTTGCGGGCGCGGATAGCGGAAATACTTGAATCAGAGCTTTCCCAACGCCAGCTAGACCTACCTGCGCGGCTGGTTGACCAACTACATCAGGAAGTGATGGACGAAGTTGTTGGCTATGGGCCGATCCAGTCGCTGATTGAGGCTCCAGAGATTACGGAGATTATGGTAAACGGACCTCACCGGGTGTACGTGGAGATTGCAGGTCGCATTCATCTTACAGACCGGCGGTTTGTGGACGACGAGCATGTCCTGCGCATCATAGACCGCATTGTTGCGCCGCTGGGGCGGCGGGTGGACGAGAGCATGCCGATGGTGGACGCACGCTTGCCCGACGGGTCTCGCGTGAATGCCATAATCCCGCCGCTTGCTCTTAATGGGCCGTGCCTGACAATCCGGAAATTCTCTCGCACTCCATTGACCCCGGCCGCACTGGTGGACCTGGGCACGCTGTCAGAGGAAATGCGCATATTTCTGGAAGCTTCGGTGCAGGCGAGACTGAATATTCTGGTTTCCGGCGGCACGGGCAGTGGCAAGACGACGACGCTCAATGCTCTCTCCAGTTTCGTGCCTGAGGAGGAGCGTATCATCACAATAGAGGATGCGGCCGAGCTGCAGCTTCAGCAGGAACACGTCATTTCCCTGGAAAGCCGGCCACCGAACATCGAGGGTAAGGGCGAGATTACTATTCGCCAACTGGTCCGCAATGCCCTCAGAATGCGGCCCGACCGAATCATCGTCGGCGAGGTGCGGGGCGCAGAGGCTCTTGACATGCTCCAAGCTATGAACACGGGCCACGATGGTTCCATGAGTACGCTTCATGCCAACAGTCCGCGTGATGCCCTTGCTCGGCTTGAGACAATGGTGCTAATGGCCGGGACCGAGTTGCCATCGCGGGCGATACGAGAGCAAATATCGTCGGCCCTGCACCTCATAGTCCACCAAGCGCGACTGCGCGACGGTAGCCGCAAGATCACCCACATCACCGAAGTGCAGCGCATGGAGGGCGACCACATCACGCTCCAGGATCTGTTTGTGTATCGTCAGCGTGGTGTTGACCGACAAGGCCGGGTTGTGGGCGAGCACGTGGCAACGGGGGCGACGCCGTTGTTCATCGAGATTTTTGAGGCCGAGGGCGTACCGCTACCGTTGGATGTCTTTGCACCGCCGGAGATGAGACGATAGAGATGGTGGCAATCGGGATAGCGATTGGGGTATTCGTCGTGGTGGCAGCCGTACTGCTCCTGGTGTTGATGAGCCGTGGGCGGGGCGGCACGGACCTGGTTGCGAGATTGGGAGCTGCTGCCGCACCGCGTAGAGAGCCCAGCCGTCCAGCCCCGCGGCCCGCCGTCCGGACGGCGGATCGGCTGCCTCTGCTCACTGCGTTGCTGCAAAACCTTCCGTGGTGGGAAGAAGTTCAGTTGGAACTGCTGCGGGCTGGCATCCTTCTAAAGCCCTCCGAGCTTTTGGTGGGAATCTTTCTGTCGGCTATTTTGGGCGCAGGTTTAGGTTACCTGCTGCTGCGCGGCGTGCTCGGCAGTCTCCTCTTTCTCCTTCTTGGTGCAGCCGTGCCCTGGATATGGGTGAAGGCCAAACAGGCCAAACGAAACCGCGACTTAATGAACCAACTACCGGATACCATAGACCTTGTCGCCACGGCTTTGCGCAGCGGCTTTTCCTTTCTTCGCGCCGTACAGTTGATAGCGAGCCAGATGCAGCCGCCCATTGCCGACGAGTTCCGACGGCTGGCTCAGGAAGTCCAGATGGGCATGTCCATGGACGACGCACTAGACAACCTTGTGGAAAGAACACGGTGCTATGACCTGGAATTGCTTGTGGCGGCGGTGCAAATACACTTAACGGTGGGTGGCAATCTCTCGGAAATACTCGACAACATATCGGGTACGATTCGCGAGAGGGTTAGACTTCAGGGCGAGATCGCGGCAGCCACTGCGGAGGGACGGATGTCGGCGGCCGTGCTTATAGCCATGCCCTTTGCTATCGCAATGATCATTAATGTGATTAATCCCGGCTATATCAGGCCGTTGTTCTCGACGCCAATGGGGCTTGGTATGACTTTAATGGCAGGTGTGCTGATGGGCATTGGCGCCATGGTGATTCGACGCATGGTCGAGATAGACGTCTAGGGGCTGGTAGGCAGTGGGAGCACTGCTACTGTTGGCAGTAATGATTCTGGTAGGGTTGGCGATCGCCAGCCTGCTGGCGGGCATGCTGGGGCGCTCCCAGGCAACGGTTATTGAGGAGCGAGTAACGGCAGTGGCCCAGCGGCGCTCGCGCATTGGGGATGCAATCCGGCACGAGTTATCCATGCCCCTGCGCGAGCGGCTGCTGGCACCCTGGATGCGGCAGCTCGGCGGCGCTATTAGTGGCGGGTCGAAGATTGGTGCTTTTGAGCGCTTCCGGCGGCAGCTAGACCGAGCTGGTTATCCCTATGGGTTGACCACCGAGACATTTATGGGACTGCGCGGGCTCTCGGTCTTGATCTTTGGAGGCTTGGGGTTGTGGGGCGCGTTCATGTGGCATGCCCCCCTGGTCATGCGCGCGGCTGTCGGGCTGCTCGGCGTCACCGCTGGCGTGTTCTTGCCGCAGTACCTTCTCGATCAACATATTCGCAAGCGGCAACAGGCAATACGCAAGAGCTTGCCTGACATCATGGACTTGCTTGTCGTATGCACCGAGGCGGGGGTCGGCCTGGACACAGCGCTGCAAGAGGTGATTCGGCGCCGCCAAGGGCCGTTGGTGTATGAGTTCGACCGCCTCCTTTCCGAAGTAAGGATGGGCAAAAGCCGGGCCCAGGCCTGGCAGGACCTGGCTGAGCGTACAGGCGTGGAAGAAGTGCGGATGCTGGTCACTTCTCTCTTGCAGGCCGAGCAGCTCGGCGTGAGCATTGCCAAGACGCTGCGTACCCAGGCGAATGCTCTGCGCAACCGGCGGAGCATGAAAGTACGAATAGCTGCGGCGGGAATGGCAGTGAAGATGCTTTTCCCGCTGGTGTTTTTCATCTTCCCGGCGGTCTTCACGGTCGTACTCGGGCCTGCGGTCGTATCCATCTCTGAGAACTTCCACCTGTTCGGCAGGTAATCGAGCAGAGGGAAAGTTACTAGGGACTATGCGGCCGCAGGAGAACGCGGGAAAAAACCTGTGGGTGCTGGTGCTCGCAGAACCTGGGTCGGAGCTGGCCCGCGCTATTGCCGGTGCTGCGACCCGAGCATCTGCAAGGGCCCATGTCCAAGTGCCAGAGAGCGGGCGAGAAGTTGAGCATCTGCTCCGATCGGCGCGGTGGGACTTGGTGTTCTGGCACATCACCGGGCCGTTCCTCGAAGGTCTCCACGGACTTGATAACCTGCGCAAGAAACAACCCGATACCCATGTCGTCGTCGTGGCGTCGGAAGCCGACAAGACTCTGGCTCAGAGGGCACTGCGGGCAGGGGCGGATTGCTACCTTTTGACCGATAACAAGGTAACCCTCACCCAGGGTGTAGAAGCGACCGTCAGGCAGGTGGCTGGTTCTTTCGCAACCTTGTCCGTCGGGCGCACAAGTACAACAACTCGTGCGGAAATCATTGCTAACCTCACTCAGGATGCGGTGTTTGTTGCCAGCCCCGCCGGGATAGTCATCCGTGCCAACAGACGGGCCCAAGAACTCACGGGCCGTCCCCTGGCAAGGCTTTTGGGAACACCTCTCGCGCGCCTTTTCCACCCTCGAGAAGCGGTCGAGGGAGCCCTGGCAGCGGCAACGACGGGGCCAACGGACGAGGACGCCTTGAGCGAACACGGGGACGTTGGCAGAGCGCGTCACCCGGGCCCGCTCTTTGACGGCGAGGCGTTCCTGGTGCAAGAGGGTGGCAGCTTCATACTGGTGCGTTTAGTGCTGGGAGCTGTGGAAGGCGGCCCTGAAGACCTGGAAGAAATCATCGCAGTAGCCACGCCGCAGACCTCTCCGCTTGGTCTATCAGAAGAGATGCAGCAAGCGCAAGCCTTGGCGGATGTTGTCGCCAGGACAATCTCAGAGGCCATCGCGCTCGTGGACGGCAGCGGTGTAGTTGTCATGGCAAACCCTGCGATGGCGCGCCTGTTGGGCCTCACTGAGCCACTCGACTGTGTGGGCTTGCGGGTTGATAGGCTTGCCAGAGGCACCGAGTTGCAGGAGGCGCTCACCAAGACTTTGCGCGAAGGGCGGCCAACGGCAATACACGCTGTCATACCAGCGCACGGGCCGAGTCCTACGCCGCTACGGGGTCGCATAGTACCAGTGGCGGATGACCAGATTCTTTCCGGGAGAGCCTTGCTGGTGCTTGAGCCGCCGGGTGCAGAACTTCGAAGAGAACTGATGCTGCCGAGAGCGCCTGCCATCCGGGAAGCAGTTGAGACTGCGGTTCGCGAGGCGGCCGGAGAACTGCAGGCAGCACTTCAGAGTTTGGTCCAGGCGGCGGCGGAAGCACTTCCCGGCGCTGCGGTAGGCCTGATTGCTCTAGGCTCTGGCCAACCAGTGGCGGTGTGGCATGGTTTTTCGGCGTCTCTGGGACAGGCGCTCGCCAGTTTAGTTCTGTCCCGTCTGCAGGCGCGGGAGTGTGCAGCCGGCATGTCCCTGGTCTTGGTGCCCGACCTGACTTGTGGCGCGCTTCGGGACCAGGACGCGGAGTGGGTGGCCGCCCTTGCCGCAGAGGGGTGGAAATGCGCCGCGCTGGTGCCGCTGACTTTTGCCGGCGAGTTGCTTGGGCTGCTTGTGGTGGCATCGGACAGGCCGCAGCCTCCGACGCTCAGCGAGGAACTACTGGAACAGTTTGATTGGTACTTCTCTATGGCGTTGGCGCTACTGGCGCCGCGGCAGGCGGTTGAGGGCGAAAGGCGTTGGCTGGAGAGGCTGGCCAGTTTCGGCAATGAGCTGGGATTGGTGCCAGGAGTTCAGCAGCTTGTGGCCTCCTCTGTGACGGATGTCGTGCGGATTTTCGAGGCAGATTGGGGCGCCATATACCTTGTCGAGCCAGGCGGAGGGAGACTTGAGCTGGCAGCACGCACGCAGGGCGACGACGTGAAGGATAGCGGGGGGACATTGTCCGCTCAAAGCGTTCAGGTGGCAACGGAGGCCCTGCGACGCGATCGCGCAGTGGTTCGCATTGTCACAACCGACGGCCGCGCTGCGACAGTGGCGGGTGTGCGGCTCGCTGACAACGGAGACGCCTCCGGAGCCTTAGTAGTTGGTTGGAACGTTCCCACGGTTTTGGACGAGTTAGCCTTGCGCACTCTTGAGCTGGTTGCGCGGCGTGTGGGCGTTGCTCTTCGTCATGCACGAGTGCGCGAAGAGGAAGCCTCTCGCGCTTCGCAGATGAGAGCTGCGGCGGAAGAAGCCATGGAAGTGGAAGCACGAGTAAGGTCGCTGCTCTGGGCGGCTTCGGCTGCTGCTGAACTGACCGACCTGAACCGAGTCTTGTGGACTCTCATTGACGCTTCCCTGCGGGCTGTCAACGTGGAGGAAATCCGCATTTACTTGGCTGATTACGAGGCAGGCGCGTTGCGAGGCGCCATTGTTGGCCGCAGCCCAGACATCATCGAGCCACTCGACCATATCGTGCCATTGCAGCGGTCGGCTTCCGCACGCGCCGACGCTGCCCTGTCGGAAGCCGCCTACCTTATTAGTGCGGTTGAGGAGAACGGGAAGGATTACGAGGCGGCTCTGATACCATTGCGCACGCGGGCAGCCCTAGTGGGACTGCTTGAGGCCGGTAATCCTCAGAGCGGACGCCCTGTGCTGTCACGGGACCTTCGTCTTCTGCGGATGCTGGCGGGCTTGGCAGCAGTTGCCATAGACCGTGCGCGCATGGACGCCATGCGGGAGGCTATGGAGCGCTCGGTATCACACGAATTGCGGACGCCTCTGTCTTCAATTCGTGCCTATACTGAGCTCCTGCTGGATGAGGGAGCCGGGCCGGTCAATGAGGAGCAACGGCTTTTCTTGCAGCGCGTCGCGATGGCTTGTGATTACCTGCAGACGCTCGTGGAAGACCTGTTGGACCTCTCCCGGCTGCGGGCCGGCGAGATGCAGGTGCGTAATGAGCTTATAGACCTGGAGGCAGTGCTGGGCGAAGTCGTAGAGCGTCTTAGCCAGCGCATAGAGGAAACAGGGGCAACGGTCACGGTGAGTGTTGCCCCTGAGGTTTGCAACATCGTCACTGACCCGACGCGGCTGTGCCAGATAGTAACGAACCTCGTTGACAACGCTATTAAGTTCTCCCCGCCATCCTCCCAGGTAGTGGTGCGGGCAATTCTGGACGGTTCGGATGTGGCCATCGCTGTGGCGGACAACGGGCCCGGAATACCGGAATCGGAACGAGAGGCTATCTTTCGGGAGTTCTATCGGGGCAAGAGTGGAGCGGTACAATCCCGGCCCGGAGCTGGGCTTGGACTGGCCATTGCGCGACGAGTTGCCCGGCTCCTGGGGGGAGAGTTGACCGTCGAAAGCGAAGTGGGAGCCGGAAGCACATTCTGGTTGCGCTTCCCGTACAGGTATCCCGACCTTACCGGGGAAAAGTACGGCGGCGGTACAGAAAGGGAGGAGGAGGAGGGTGCTGAGCGGCCGGAACATCCTCATCGTAGACGACGACCGAGTGCTGGCTGAGGGAGTCGCAAAGGCTCTGAGCAACAATGGGTTCCAGACTGCTCTGGTAGCGAGCGGGGAAGCAGGGCTGCGTCACCTGGCTTCAAACCGCGTAGACCTGGTGATTCTGGACCTTTCCTTGCCCGACATGGATGGGGTGGAGGTGTGCCGGCAAATCCGCCGCGAGAGTGACGTGCCTATCATAATGTTGACGGCTCGCACCGACGAGACCGACCGCATCGTCGGGCTGGAGCTTGGCGCCGATGACTATGTTTGCAAACCTTTCAGCTTGCGCGAGCTTGTAGCCCGCGTGAAGGCGGTCTTGAGGCGCTCTCCTGCACGGCCGCCAGCCAGTAGTCGTGCCTTGCGAACGGGAGACATTGAGGTGGACATAGATGGCATGACGGTCACCAAGGGTGGGCAGATAGTTGACGTCACACCCACTGAGATGCGCATCTTGAGGACCCTCATGGAATCACGGGGGCGCTTAGTGAAACGCCAAGAGCTAGAGCAAGCAGTTTGGGGAGAGCCAGCCAGCGATCCCCACGTCATTGAGGTCCACGTGTCCAACCTGCGGCGCAAACTTGAGGATGATCCCCGAAGACCCCAGCACCTGCTCACCGTTCGCGGCCTGGGCTACAGATGGGTATGATGGTCCCGCGTGATTCCTTTGGAAAGTGTTGCCAAGGTTGCTTTCCGGGCATCCAGATGCGGTTACAGGTGAAAGGTCGGGCGCCAAGGGTTGTACACTTTCTGCGCTCTGGATAAGCCCACACCAGCTTTCGCAAGAGCCTCCTTTGAAGAACCGATTCTGTACGCTCTTCACTTGTGGTGTGCACCGACGCGGCGATCGGTCCCAAGTTGCTGCAGAGGACGGCTTCGCTGGCCTCATGCCAAGAGGCCCCCTTGAGGGATGCTCCCCATGGCTGAGAGCAAAGGAATACGAGCAGCATTACAGGCGGCCGTCAAAGAAGTCTCAGTGCCCTCCTCCAAAAGCGGGGAGCGTACCTTGCGACGGCTGCACTACGGTCGCGCACCGTAAAGGGCAAGGCTTTTTCGGGGAACCACCTACAGCTAAATCTCGCCAATTGCTGCACGGGTTGTAGCGGCTGGCTTGCAGTTTGCGCTTACGGTTATCGTATTCGAGGCATGCATCGCTATCGCCGTTCAGCGCTGAGCGCTGTCACGCAGTTGTGGGGCCGTAGCGTCCGTTATCGTGGGTATCAAGGGTCGGACTGTGGGAGGGAACTGTAATGCTCGGCATTGTCGCAAGTAGTGCGCTTCCCGACCTGGCACACAGGCTTGATCTGAAACCGACTGTGGAGCAGACGCCCTTTGGGGCGGCTACAATTTATTTCGGCTCGGTCGGGGGACGGGACATAGCTTGCCTGCTGCGGCACGGCGTCCCCTCTTTGCCGCCTCATTCCATCAATTACCGGGCCAACATCGCGGCTCTCGCACAGGTGGGTTGTGAGAGCGTTGTTGCCACCGCTGCGGTTGGGTCTCTCAACCCTGCGCGGCGTCCTCCAGCCTTGTGCCTCCCGATCCAGATTCTTGACTTCACCTGGGGGCGGCCGTCCACTTTTTTCGACGAGGAGATGCATTGCGTGGACTTTACGATGCCTTTTTGTGAGCGGCTACGCAGCCTGCTTCGGGAAGCGACCAGGGCGGTCGGCGAGGTTGTGGTGGATGACGTAGTTTACGCTTGTATGCAGGGGCCTAGATTTGAGACTGCCGCCGAAATCAACATGCTGCGTACTCTCGGGGCCGACGTGGTTGGAATGACCCTAATGCCTGAGGCAGCGCTCGCCCGTGAGAAGGGTATTTGCTATGCGTCTCTATGCGTCGTAACCAATCTCGCCGCCGGCCTTGAGGGGCACCATCCAACCAGCGAAGAAGTCGGCGAAATGATGGCGGCCCGTAAGGAAGTCATCGTAAACATCCTCACCGAAATTGTGCAGTCCTACGCCGATGACCCCGATTGTCCGTGCCACCGGGCAGAGCCACGGTAGATTTGTGCCTGACACGAGCAGGTGCGGGGCCGAAAGGCCAGCATTTGATGAAGCCAGGCCCCACTGACTGGTACGGCCGCGGTCAACGGCAGCTGACTCCTGCATACGGGCGGCAGCCACAGTCGGCGGCCGCACGTGCGAGGCGATTGGTGGCGTTTCCAGAGCTATCTTGGTCTGCGGTTCTGCCGGGTAGCTATTCGATTTCTTCTGCTTCGACGTCCAGTACTCCCTGCACCCCTCTCACCGCCGACAGGATTTGTTCCAAGGTGATGTGGGGCGGCAAACTGAAGGAGAGCGCGACCCGGTCTGTCTGGCCTCGCACACCAGGATGAAAGTCCAGATTGTGGACGATGGCGCCAAGGGAATGGAGATGTTCTACCAGCCCAGGGAGACCTACCACGTCGCCTTGGAAACGTACCTGCATCGCTACGGCTCGGCCGGAGGGGCGGAGGCGATGAGCAATGGGTCTGACGACAGCCAGGGTGAAGAAGGATACCGCGGCAGCTATGATGGCAACCGGATACCACGCGAGGCCACAGGCCATGCCGATGGCCGCGGCGACCCAAATGCTGGCGGCTGTAGTTAGGCCCTGGACGAAGCTTCCGTGGCGCATGATGGTGCCGGCACCAAGGAAGCCTATTCCGGTCACGATGCCAGCAGCCACGCGGCCGGGATCGGCCGGTCCCTGCCCGAGGCCTACCGAGAGCATGGTGAACAACGCCGAGCCCAGACAAACCAGTCCGTGCGTCCGCACTCCGGCGGGCCGACCGTGCAGCTCTCGCTCCAGCCCCACTACCGCACCGAGGATGAGAGCCACCATTAACCGGATTGTCGCATCGCCCACGGGTAGGGCCACGAAGGCGTCATTTGTTCCCATTCCCATCACTCCTTGCCCTACGAGTGCACGTGGCCGTGACGCTGTCCCTGTTACTCTACAGGATGGCCGTTGTTCAGGCCATGGGCCGGCCAAGCCAAGTATAGCCCACCAGCATGATCACCCGGCCCAGATAGTGGCCAACGGCCAGCCCGACGAAAAAGGGTGCCGCTTTCTGAACAACCTTGTACCCACCCCAGCGCATCATCGCTCCCTTTAGCATCCACGCAAGCAGGTACGCACCATAGACGGCGTACATGGTGAAACTGCTGACGGCGGCGAGGCCGATAGGGTGAACAGGCCACCAAGGCAGGGAGCGATGGGCGGCCGTTAACGCAAACATTGCCAGGCACCCGGCGGCTAGATACCCCGCTCGCATCCAGCCGAAGGGCTGAGGCTGCTGGTAGAAATTGAGGACCTGGCGATATGTCTCAGGTCCCCACGATCGGAACAACCACGTGTGGAAGGTAATAGCCCCGGTGCGGTAACCGAGCCAGATAACGCCAAGCGGAGCCGTAAGTAGGCCAAGAGCCACTACTGAGGCGACAGCTGCTGTAAGTTGGGGCCCTGGAACAGGCGCTTGCTCTGCCACCTTCATGCTCTCGGCTGCGAGGACTGCCAACTGCGTCTGCACGTCGCCGTGCCAGGCATAGGTCAGCCCCAAGGCGACGGTACCACGCCTGCCCAGTGCGCGTCCCATGAGGTGAAAGACGGGATTCTGGGCTATCATGGGCGGCACCACGTAGAAGATGCCCGACTGGCAGACAATGCGCGCCAGCCCGACGAAAATGACGCACACGAGGGCCGAGAACAGCACCGCCGCTCCTGTTGGCAGGCCTGTTGCCGTTAGCCACCAGACCATGAAAGTCAGACCCGCGATAAGCAAACCCCACTGCCAGGCTGGGCTGAGGGGCTCCGCTGGGCCGGCATGCCTATCTCTGTTTAGCGCCTGCTGCCAGGTGGCGGACAAAGTGCGTCTCGCGTTGTACAGTACAGTTCCCACCAAGACCAGGAAAGCCCCAAAGCTCTGCCATGCTAAACCGGCGTTTCCCCAGACGAACATGCCTCCGGTGCCGGGATTGAGCCGCAGTACGGTTGTGACACCCTCCTCCACCTTGGCCAAGCCGTAAAGGAGCCACACGCTCAGCAGCACATCCTGGGGGACGAAGTATGCGCCACCGAGGGCCAGCGGATTAACGCAAACCACAATATGCGGCCAGAGAGGATGCACCTGGAACCCACCAAACTGCAGACAGCCCAGGTGGTCAACAACTACCCGCGGCACCACTGGCCAGAACTGGTGGGCTACGTCCATGGAAGCAAAGAACACCGGTATGGCAACGGCTATACAGAAGGCGCGCTGGCGAAAGGGTTTGGTTGGCTGCGTGCCGGTTCGGCCAACCAGCTCCAGCGGAAGACGCATCAGCGGATAGCTGAGCTTTTCGTTTGCCACCCATTGCTGACGGAAAAGCGCCGCCAGGGCAAATGAAACCGTCAGCATGGCGGCCAGGAAGGGCCACCAGACGGCAAGCGGGCCCAGCCAGTCTTCCCATGGCAGTCGAGCTCCTGCGGGTAAGCCGTGGTAGAACCATTTCACTGCGTGTCTCTCGTCACTTACAATCAGCCATCGCGGAAGATAGGGGATGAGAACATCGTCCCACTTGTTTTCGGGAGAGGCGAAATAATGCGGGGACACAATGGCCGCCAAGAGAAAGTACATCAGGAACAGGCTTGTAGAATTGGCGCAAAGGGCCATGACGAAAACTACAAGCAGCTCGGCGTGCGAGAGCGCCCACTGCGGTCTCAATCTCTGCAGGCCCGCGTTCACTACCAGCAAGGCCAGAAAGGGGAACATCCCGCCCTCGGGCAGGTAGCTCCATGAGAAATTGCTGAAGCCAACGCTCTCGGTATAGGGCGACCCAAGATTTACGAATAGGCCGGCTAGTAGACCGAGAATGAGTGCCCGAGGTGTAAGCGCTCGCCCCAAACTGGAAGGTTTACGCGGAGAACTGTTGCCTTCGCAGGCCTTATCCATGTGAAACTCACTGGGCGGCTTCCCACATCGCCAGGTAGTTTTCGGGCGGTGTTCCTGGCAAGACAGTGTTGCTGCTGCCGAGGATAAGTCGGCCAGTAGCTTTTCCTAGCTGTACGAGTTCTTCTGCGACGCTGCGAACTTCAGCCGGTGTCCCCGTCCGCAGTAGGCGACAGGAAACGTTGCCCCAACACGTCAGCTTGGGATACCGCTTCATCAGCTCATGCAGGTCCATGCCAGCATCGTGGTCAATCTCTCCAAAGCCATGCGCACCCGCTGTTACGAACAGGTCATCGGCGATACTCCACAGATTCCCGTCGGACCGAAAGAGGTACTTCATGCCGTGGTCCTCTGCGGCCTTCACCAGTCTCACGTAGCGGGGAAGAACAACCTCGCGAAAGAATTTTGGCCCATAGACGGGACCATTTTTGTCTGCCAAGTCGCCACCACCCCATATTATGCGTAGCCCGAGGCTTGCCTGAAGTTCTATCTGCTGGATGCCGATCTCCACCTGGGCGTCCAGGTACCGTCCGACCTGATCCGGACAAAGCGCACAGGCTGTAAGCCATTCTTCGTTGATGGGCACCGAGAGCATGGCGCCGGTGGCGAGCAGCTCGAATTCGTCGCCCGCGATGTCCAGCCAGCGGCGGACGTGGCTCTCAAGGGCCTCGGCAGAGCCGTTGGTGCGCCAGTTGGCGGCAGCGGCTTCCAGGTTATCTGCCGCCGCGCGTATGGCCTCTTCCCCGCGCCACGCTGGGGGGCGGCTATACTCCACGACACCGTAAGTATGTGCCTGCGGGTCGTAGCGACACACGTACCAGTCTCCGTCCGGGTCGCCGTAAAGGAATTCGTACTCGCCCACCTGGCGGGTGGGGGCACCCATGAGCCATGGGGCGCAAATAGCGCCAAAGCGAAGCGTGCGATACAGCTCTACTACATCCTGGACAAGGCGCTCCTGGAATTCCCTGTGAGCTTCTGGGCCACGTACAGCCCAGACGGCTTCCTGGTAGTGCAACATGCGCGCCCCGGTGAATGCTTCTCGCCCCAGGATTTTGGACGCTACGTCGGATGCGATACCTTGCTCGTGCACAGGCACGCGCTCTGTTGCCTTGCCACCGAAAGCTGCTACGAAAAGCTGGCGATTGGTCATGACCTCGGTCGTCACCACCTTGACGACGTTGCTGGGAGCGTGAATTCACGGTTGCGCCTTGGCGCGACGCGAGCCAGCCCGCTGTATGTGGCTCGCCCGATGAAACTAAGCTGGCCGCCCGTGTTTACACCCACAGGCTGGATACGAGGTGGCCGGAGCAGCCGCTCGGTTGAGAACCGTCAAACGGAAAGCTTGTCATCAGGCAAGTATGGGCACTTGATGAAAACACAGCGAGTATCAGCATCGGTATCGTTGACGATGTTATGGGGCTCGCCTGGCTCGATGCGGAACGCATCGCCTGGCGTCACTCGGTGTACTTCGCCGCCGACGACCATTTGGGGCGTCCCCTCAAGGAAGTAGAACGTCTCTTCAACTTCTGAGTGCCGGTGTGCCCCAAGCTCCTGTCCCGGCCTGAAAACGATGATGCCCCACTCGTGCTTGGGCCCGCGGAACATGTACTTAGGGCCATGGTCGCCATGGCGAAATTCCTTGTCTCTCTCGTTGACTTTCTCCATGAGACATCCCCCACACAGAATGCGACAGACGTTGGGTAAAGGTGTAGTTCGCCGTCGGAGTGGTCAACCCTACTCAAGAACGACCAAGCCAACGCACCGCTCCCCGCGGCACGTTAATTGCAGGGGAGTCGGCGGAGGGAGCCACAGGTGTTAGCTATTGATGCCGCGGTCGGCAAGAGTAGGCTGATGCAACTGGAAAGAGGGATGCGCTACGACGAAGGTCCTCCTCATAGACGATGACGACCAGCATGCCCGAGTGGTTGTTAAGACACTGGAAGAGGCCGGTATGGAGTGCCGCCGGGTGGTGGATGCAGCGGCATGCCTGGCTGCACTTCGGACGGACGGCCCTTTCGACGTGGTGGTCTTGCAACAATCCCTTGGCTCTACCACCGGCTTTCATCTGCTGCTTGCGGCGCGACGCGAGGGGTACTGCCTGCCGGCAATCATGCTAACGGAGAAGGGTAGCGAGCGCGTAGCCGCCGCAGCGGTCCGTGCGGGCGTGGCCGATTATCTGATAAGAGATTCCAACTTCTCTCACCTCCGGGCTTTACCCAGCGCCATCCGCCGTGTCCTTGAATCTCGTGTCACAGGCCCCGGACGCAGCAACCATACCCGCCGGGTAGAAGCAATTCCGCCCAGCGACCTTAGGCATCTCGTCCTGATTGACCCCCTCACAGGGCTGTACAACCGCCGATTTCTTCAGCAGTCGCTCGAGCGGGAATTCGCCGCCGCCAGACGCTACGGCTATCCGCTCGCCTGTGCCATAGCCGACCTGGACCATTTCAAGCGAATAAACGACACCTACGGGCATCTGATTGGGGATGAGGTTTTAGCCAAGGTGGCAGGTCTATTTCAGTCGAACTTTCGCGCGCCCGACCTATGCTTCCGCTTTGGCGGCGAGGAACTTCTTGTCCTCATGCCCCACACCTCACCGCGACCTGCCGTGGTAGCCTGCGAGCGCTTTCTCCAGACCTTACGAGACATACCGATCGCTACAAGTGCTGGGGACCTGCCCCTGACAGCCAGCGTGGGCGTCGCCTGCTTGCACAACGACAACTTCGCGGCCCCGTCAGACATGCTTGCGGCCGCAGACGTCGCTCTCTATACCGCCAAGCGCCAGGGACGCGACCGGGTTGTTCTCCTGGAGGCCTGCGGGCCCCTTAACGTCAAAGCTGCCTGAGCTAGGCGCCCTGCGTCGCTTCGGCCGCGGTCTCTCAGTCCTGCCCTGGGAAGCATCCCATTTCCCCAAGGGACCGTTGCAAGACTTGGTGTCGGCTGGTACGGGGCGGAAAAGTCTAAAAAGACTAAAAGGTCGGTCGTGCAGCGTCATGCACTTTCCTCGGTCTGGACCAGCCTACCCCAGGTTTTGCAACAGTCTCCCCAAGGTACTCCTCGGCTGTTTGGGCCTGCAGTGCGAAGGAAAAAGTCGAGTAAGCCTTAAATGTCCCCGCCCGTTTGCATGCCGTAGCTTATCGGGCTATTCTTGGCAAGTGACCTGGCCGGAATATTCGCTCGGCTCTGCGCTGGGCGGCGGCAGGGCAGCACTGGGCCACCACGGTGCGCTGCAAAGAGGAGCTATTGCCATGCCCCTTTCTCGCTTCGTGTTCGGTGTGTGCATGACCGGTCTGGTGCTCGGCCCGTGTTGGGTTGCCGCCTTTGGCCAGGACGCAGCCCACAAGAACTTGCTTCCGAATCCAAGCTTCGAGGTGGCAGGAGATAGTGACTTGCCGGTTGGCTGGCAGTTTCACGACACAGGCGCGGGTGCGAAGGCGGTCTTGGACGATACCGTAGCGCGCAGCGGCAGATGTAGCATTAAGTTGACCAATCCTCACGGCTCTCAGCCACACGTTTACGGCACTCTTTTCTCTTCGGCGCGCGTGAAGCCGAACACGACTTACACATTCTCTTTGTATGCTCTGAGCGATGCGCCGGGAGAGGCCTGGTTCGGCGGCGGCCTGCAGTGGGAGCGCCGCCAGGCAATCGGTCCCACCGCCGGGCGGTGGCAGCGTTTTGTTCTAACCTTTCGGACTGGCTCTGACGAAACGGTGTTCCAGGCACGTATCAATGTAGATTCGCAAACGGCAGGCTTGTGGATTGACGACGTGCAATTGGAGGAGGAGGATCAGGCCACGGACTTCGTAGCACCAGTTATCCTGCAGGCCGGCGAGAGCCGCCTGACCACGCGCCCAGCCATCCCCGGCGACAACCTTTTGCGCAACGGTTCCTTTGAGGAGCTTGAGGGAGAGTGGCCTGCCAGCTGGCGTTGGGACAGGCGGAACACGCAGGCCACTATGACGGTGGATGAAACCAGGGCGCACTCCGGCCGCCGCTCCGTGAAATTGGCCAATCCGACCGCCTTCGGGCCCCACGTCTATGGCCAGTTGCTGTACGCCCAGCCAGTCACAGTGAAGCCTAACACCCAGTATACCATTTCCGCTTACGTCCTGGTTGACTCGCCTGGCATCGCCTGGGTTGGCGGCGCAAAGGACTGGCGCATCAGGGCTGCCTTCCCAATGCTGCCTACAGGAGACCGCTGGGTTTGTGTCAAGCGCACCTGGATTACCGACCCCGACGAGACTGAGATACGCATCATGGTCATCACCGAGAGCCCTACGGGTGGAATATGGGTTGACGATGTCAAACTTGAGGAAGGGCCTGATGCCACGCCCTTCGTGCTCGAGGGCGACACTGCTCCGCGCCTCCAGGCCTTTGTGGAAAGCGTCGGCCCCGGTGTTGCCGAGATGCCCTGGATGCAGGACCGCTATCCGCCAGACAAGTACCTTTTCGCCTCGTATTCACTA
Source organism: Armatimonadota bacterium (assembly GCA_026419655.1). Lineage (GTDB taxonomy): Bacteria > Armatimonadota > Zipacnadia > Zipacnadales > FEN-943 > JANZZA01. Next base: position 22,709 of record JANZZA010000052.1, read on the forward strand.
CGAATAGCAGGGCACGTATTGAACGCTGACGGCGCCCGGCTTCATGCTCGCCTGCTTTTCGGCGGTCGGGAAGCAGCCCAAGAGGTGGCAGGGCTGCCAGGCGGCGGCTGTGCGTTTTTTGAGTTTGTCCGCGACGTGAGCGACCTTGCGGGCGTTCGAGCGACGGTGGAGCTTTGGCTCGAAGGTGCCCCAGCCGAGACCAGATTTGCCCAGACTTTCGAGCTTGTCACGCCTGCCGCCGTCGAGCAGCGCCTTGCTCGCCTGGAGCCCGCGCTGGCCCAGCTAGAGGGAAAAGTAGCAACTCTTTCTCACACTGGTGGTAGCGCTTATCCTCTGGTCGCCCTGACGACGGCGAGAGATTTTGTGGAATATATTGGGGCTGACGCGAGAAACTACCAGCTAGCCAGGGCGTGGGCACAACTTATATCAGTCGAGGAGCTTGTTGACGCTGCACTGCGCCGAGAGGAATTTCCGGTTGCTCCCAAGTACGTAACCAGTCCCATAGGCATCAGCGGACCGAGTTTCGTTGCCGACATGCGGTTCCCCGATGGTAGGCAGGCGCGCCAGCCGGTAATTTTCATAGGCATGGGGCCTTTTGGCCAGGCCCGCTCAGACGTGGAAAAGTTTCCAGGCTACGGCTTCAACATCATGCAGGTGGAGTTTGGTCCCGTTGACGTTGTCGCCAGCGAAACCGAATACAAGGACGGTGCCATCAAGGAGTTCCGCTCGCTTTGCCAGCGAGCCGAAAAGGCCGGAGTGGCTGTCAATCTTCTCATCAGTCCGCATTATTTCCCTGCGTGGGCGCTGGAACGGTGGCCTCATCTTCGCGGCTGCGGCGGAGGATTTCTTCAGTATTGCCCCCACGCGCCTGAGAGCAGGGGCATCCTGGAACGATTCCTGCGTTACACCATCCCGCGCATCCGGGACCTCAGGGCACTGCATAGCATTTGCTTGAGCAACGAACCCATATTGAGCAATGTGCAAGACTGCCCAATTGCCCGCGCCAACTGGCATGACTGGCTGAAGCGACGCCACGGTACGCTGGATAAGCTCAACCAGGCCTGGGGGACTCAGTATGCTTCCTTCGACGAGATACCCGTCCCGCCCCCCGTGTTTGTGCCTGCGCCGATTGTCTACGATTTTGTGCGGTATAACCAGGAAGAGCACGCCGCCTGGCACAAGTTCATGGCTGACATCATCCACGAGCTGGCACCAGAGGTTCC
>JANZZA010000111.1 GCA_026419655.1 Armatimonadota bacterium
CCGTAAAGCCGCATACAATTGCTCGCCCGGTACCAGAGCATCACACTAACACGAGAGAGTACTCTTAAGCGGGCTGGCCTGCTCAACAGGGCAGGGCCGCGTAGCAACACGTCGAATAGAGCTTCGGGCGGCGTCAGTCGCGCCTCCCAGACGGGCGACAACGAACCGCACCTCGTGCAGCTTGCGCAAAACCCATAAGAAAGAAGGGGCTGTATGCCAGACATGTTGGTATCGCTGGTTCACCTGCCGCCCATAAGGCCGCTCATCGAGAAGCTGCGAGCCGAGGGCATTTTCATCCGCCGGCCGAATCCATGGGAAGCTACATCGCTACGCGAGTTCATCGAAAAGCATTTCTCTCGCGGCTGGGCCGACGAAACCTCGATAGCCTTTTCGCGCCAGCCTATCACGGCGTTCATCGCAACCCACGGAGAGGAAATCATAGGCTTCGCGGCCTATGAGTGCACGCGGAGAAATTTCTTCGGTCCAACGGGCGTTGCTGAGCAATGGCGCGGCCGCGGAGTGGGCAAAGCATTACTCCTGGCCTGCCTTCATGGGCTCCAGGACATGGGCTACGTCTACGCCATTATTGGCGCAGCCGGCCCGGTGGAGTACTACCAGAAAGCTGTCGGCGCAATGGTCATTCCTCTGGACGAGGGCCGGGGCATTTACCCACTACGAGAAGACCCCAGGTTTCTCGGTGAGTGAAGTAGTCGCGCGAAGGTCACCGTCAGCCACGGCGCACCACAACTCCAACTCATCAAACACGCTGCAGGGACAGGCACGCCTCGTCTTTTCAGGCAAGAAGCCGGAAGAAAGCACGGGCGTAGGCGATACTTGGTGCCCGGGGTGGGGGTCGAACCCACACGGGCGTGAAGCCCCCGGGATTTTAAGTCCCGTGCGTCTGCCTGTTCCGCCACCCGGGCACCACCACCATTATACCACCAATGCAGGCAGCCATGGCCCACCACACCCCACCACGCCGCTCAGCCGCCCCATCATTTTCATCTGAGCCAGCTCTGGTATCACCCGAAAATCTCTCATGGCCCCGCTGTCCGGGAAACTCTCTGGGGACTGTTGCAAAATCGCTTCATCGCATCCCAGGCGCGATCCCAGGTAAAAGGTCACGTGCGCCGCATTGTACACTTTCTTCCTTCCGCATAAGCCAACACCAGCTTTTGCAACGGTCTTCTCTGGGCAAGTCACCCAAAGGCGACGCCACCCCTGAGTCCCTTCGCACATATTCAGGTCTTTTCAAGAACGCCCTCCACAAAACCGGAGCCGTGCAAGTGAAAGTTGCGACAAAACTGTACCAACCGTCCCAATGCACAGCCGCGGCAGATGGATGCACTGCGACAGACCGGCGTGCGCGATCAGGTCTGAGGAAGACCGGGCTTCCCCTTACCACGTCATCGCCATCTGCAACACGTAGCGCCGAGGACTGGGGAAGTATGCCAGCCGAAACATCTTGTACTCTATGCTGACGCTTAGCACCTCAGGCCGACGTAGGAGTACAGAAGTGCCGTCGAAAAGGCGCTCCACATGCGTGGGTAGC
>JANZZA010000119.1 GCA_026419655.1 Armatimonadota bacterium
CGATTTGTCTGCCATGAATCCATCTCCCTGCGAAGAGACGTGCTGGAGCCATCGCCCTTGGCAGTATATGCCACTTGCTACTGGGACGCCAGTCGTATATCGCCGCTGCCATAGTGCGTGAAGGCGATAGCTGAAGGTGACAGTGTTTATAGGCGGAAGGCCAGCAGTACAGCCCTATGAGCTATCTCGGTTGGTTGTTGCGAAACTCACCCCGGTGAACTTACGACTGGCTCCGTAGCACAGGGCTGCACTCACGAGCTGAACCGCACAGGCACGACTCACGTGGAGCGAGGCAATTTTGCCACAATCACCTGGGAGGTGACGAGAAATGTCCGCGGGGCCTCTGAGGATGGTTATCTCTCCCGCTGGGCCTCACAACGCGCGCAATAGCGAAGCGTCTTGCATCGAGCTGCGTGACGGCCGGCTGCTGCTGGCGTGGTGGCGTTTCTATACCGGCGAAGGTGAGGACCACTCTCCCGGCGATGTAGCCGCGCGATATTCCTGCGACCGCGGCCGCACCTGGAGCGAGATCTTTGTCCTCCAGCCTAACATCGCCCGCCAGACAACGGGTAGCCCGTCACTTCTGCGCCTTGCCAACGGCCGGATAGCTTTCTTTTACGGCACCAAAAACGCTGACACCGACCTGCCCTTTTTCGTGCGCTTTTCCTCTGACGAAGCTGCCTCATGGAGCCAGCCGGTGCTGGTGACGACCGAGCCAGGCTACTGGGTCATGAACAACGACCGGGCCGTGCAGCTTTCCTCGGGCAGGCTCCTGGCGCCGGTAGCATGGGCCGACGACTGCTACCGGCCGGCCCAGCCGTGGCAAAGCACGGTATTTCTCTCCGACGACGGCGGGCAGACGTGGCGCCGCAGCAAAACCTGGCTGAAGCTCCAATGTCCGTCGGGTGCCCAGGAGCCGGGCGTGGTCGAGCTAAAGGACGGCCGGGTAATGATGTTCTGCCGAACCACAGAGCGGCACCCGTTCATTAGCTACAGTGAAGACGGTGGGGAGACCTGGGGGCCGCTGGAGCCGATGGCGGACATTTGGGCGCCCTGCTCGCCTATCTGCATGAAGCGCATCCCTTCAACCGGCGACCTGCTGATGGTGTGGAACAATCGCGCCGGCTCCCCGCCCGAGCACGCCCAAAAGCGCACGCCCCTGACCGTAGCTATTTCGCGCGACGAGGGCCGGACCTGGGACCATACGAAAGACCTTGAGGACGACTCCAGCGCCGACTATGCCTACACCAGCATTACCTTCCTCGACGACGAGGTCTTGTTTACCTATTACGAGTACTTCCAAGACCGGGCGCCATGGATTTCCCTCAAGGCGTGCATCGTGCCCGTGTCATGGCTGTACTCATGAGTGTGGGGCCGCCGCGAGGCTCACCGGCTAGAGGATAGAGCGCAGCACGAGCCCCTGTCCCACAGGACAGGTAGGAAATCAGCGCGGCTCAAACCTCCGCCAATGAGACAGGTAGGACGTCTGCGCCCCAGAGGCTCCTCCACACAGGACGGGTAAGACATCTGCGCACTCCAAGCTTACCCACAGGCCAGGTAGGGGACATGCGCAGTTCAAGCCTCCGTGCATAAGACAAATAAGTCGCTTGCGCAGCCCAACCCTCCCCCACAGGACAGGTAAGACGCCTGCGCCGTCCACGCCTCCTCTCACAGGAGAGGTAGGACATGCGCGCGGCCCGGCCGGCGAGGCCCTCGGCTC
>JANZZA010000122.1 GCA_026419655.1 Armatimonadota bacterium
ATGAGGGGATGCGGCGAATACGAGTATGCACCCGCCCTCCCGTACAACCTGCCAAAGGGCTGAGGGCGGCCAAAATAGCTGCATCTGGCCGCCCCGGCCAGTTACAAGCCTGGGGGACCGTACCTGGGCCGCCCCCTTGACTCTCCGGCCCATACGGGCTTCCCCCAGATTAATGTGTCCACGGAAGCGATGCTGCGGACGTGGTCACCCCTGAAGCTGCCGGCACACAATGGGACGCTTTGAAAGGAGAGAAGGAGTATGCGACTGACTCGACGCGAGCTTTTGGGCGGGTTTATCGGTGCTGTGGGGGCATGGGCTGGCGGTTTCGCAGGCCCGGGCCGAGTTAACCGCCGGGACGCCCGGGCACAAGTGGATGACCCACTTGAAGGAACCACCAGCCCTCGGCGGAACATTATGACGGCCCAGGCTGGGCAAGCACAACAGGCTGAAGTCCGGGAGGCTACCGCGATGAAAGAGCCCATTGATATTGGCGGGCGGCTGGAGCTTTTGGGGGACGGAGCATTGATTGATCGGATGAGCGGCGGCGCTGAGCTGCGCCTGAATCAGCCGGTGTCCAGGGAAGTTTGCATGGTCTTTGACGAGCCCTGGGAAGGCGGCTACAGTGGCGCCTATATGTCGGTTTTCCAGGATGAGGGCATGTACCGGATGTACTATCGCGGCATGCAGTGCGACATCGCCGGGGGGCAGATCACTCAGATAGGCCCGCCCGTAGTGTGCTATGCCGAAAGCGATGACGGCATAACCTGGCGAAAGCCCCGGCTTGGGATAGTGGAGTTTCAGGGTTCGCGGGAAAACAACATCGTGTGGGCCGGCCCAGGGGCTGGAGAATTCGCGGTTTTCAAAGACGATAATCCAGCCGCGCCGGCCGATGGACGATACAAGATGATTGTGGCCGAGGATATGCGAACCTTGAAAGCCCTCAAGTCGGCTGACGGCCTGCACTGGACGCCGCTCTCGGCGGAGCCAATCGTGCAAGATCCCGCCCGTATGTCCTTCGACTCGCAGAACCTGGCCTTTTGGGACAGCGTGCAGGGCCAGTATCGTGCCTATTTTCGGGTGTTTCGTCGCGGGGTCAGGGACATAGACACCGCCACGTCAGAGGACTTTGTGCATTGGAGCGAGCGAGAGCCCCTCGACTATATGGGTGCGCCGGACGTGGAGCTATACACCAACGTGGTGAAGCCGTACTACCGCGCGCCGCACATCTACGTGGGCCTGCCGACGCGGTATGTTGAGCGGCGGTGGTCACCCACGATAGAAGCTCTGCCTAATCTGGAACACCGGCGAATGCGAGCCACCTTATCCGAGGAACGCTCGGGGACTGCGGTGACCGAGACGCTGCTGATGATTAGCCGGGACGGACGGGTGTTCAGGCGATGGGAAGAAGCCTTCGTGCGGCCCGGCCCGGAGACTCCAGACACCTGGAAATACGGCGACTGCTATGCTGGGTGGCATGTCGTAGAGACGGCGTCCCATATCGCAGGGGCTGCGCGGGAACTCTCGCTGTACCTCAGCGAGGGGTACTGGATGGAGCCGGCAAGCTGGCTGCGGCGGTACACTTTGCGGCTCGACGGATTCGTTTCGGTTTGGGCGCCGATGAGCGGCGGGGAAATAGTGACCAAGCCGCTGGTGTTCCAAGGGGCTCGGTTGGCAATCAATTTCTCCAGCTCAGCGGCGGGCAACATCTACGTTGAGGTGCAAAACGCCGCCGGCCAGCCAGTCGAGGGCTTTTCTCTGGATGACTGCTACGAAATCGTCGGTGACAGCGTGGAGCGTGTGGTGCTCTGGAAGGGCGGCACTGATTTGAGCCGCCTGGCTGGCCAGCCCATCCGCCTGCGCTTTGTCATGCGCGACGCAGACCTCTATTCCCTTCGGTTCCTGCCGTAGGGCACAGGAGCTCTGATGTCCCTGAGGAGACTGTTGCAAAAGTCGCT
>JANZZA010000157.1 GCA_026419655.1 Armatimonadota bacterium
AAACGCGCGGATGGCAAACTCATCCGTAGGCGCGAGCCACCCGGGTATATACTTGTAGAAGGTTTCCGCCCATTTGTTCTCGGGCGAGGCAAAGTAGCGGTAGCCGGCCAGGGTAGGGAAAAGATATTCCGTGAGCTGGAATGATGGTATCCCGCTGCCGACTAAAGTCATCGTGTAAATGACCATCAGCTCGCGCACCGAGAAAGAGCGGCGTGGCGCGAACTTCTTCAGTAGCGAGTTGACCACGCCTACCATCACTAACAGGAAGAAAAATACGACAATGGGTAGGTGGCAGCAGGAAATCCAGGTGCCTTCGAGGCGGTTATCGGAGTAGGGGATGGCAATCCCGGCCAGGGCCGTAAGGAAGGCACCGAGCAGCACCGCCCGAGGCGTCAGCCCAGAACGATAGGCATGTGGTGCAAGACGAGCGGGGGCTTGATTGGACACCTTCATGGCGCTGCTTAGCTGCTCATGCCCGGAAAAGGACCAGCCGCACAGGCCCGCAACTGACCACCCTCGGCCGGCAGTCCGCCGAAGAAAAAAGTATCACAGGGCGCGGCCAGCCACAATGCCGGACCTAAGCATTTAAACGTCAAAACAAAAATGTTTCAAGTGGCCTCCCCTTGCCAATCACAAGCTTCTGTGCTACCCTGAAACATAATACCGGGGCCGCACTTGCGTCCGCAGCACGCCGCCATGGCGCACCGCCGCACCACCCCCAGACGCCCTGTACAAGTTCGTCTAGCATCAGACGAGCTAAACCTGGTAGAATTTCCCTTCGCCCTGCTCTCAGACCGCCAGCGGGCCGACAGCAACACGCTGATTTTCAGCGACGAAATTCGCGGCCCAGACGGCCAGCCGGTCACTCGCCTCTGGACCGTTACCGGAGCCGATGAATTCGGCCTGCCCACCGCTACGGACGAGCTAGTCTACCTGGTGCTCACAGAGATTACCCGTGCGGCAAGCTTCCAGTCCCCGAAAGTTCACTTCACCCGCTATGACATTGTCAAACGCCTCGGCTGGCCCGACAAGGGAAGCTCCTACACGCGCCTGCATCGCGCCCTCGACCGGCTGCTGGGCGTCACTATTACCGCCAGCAGAGCTTTCTATGACCGCGCAACGCGCAGCTACGTGGACGTGGGCTTTCATATTCTGGACGATTACGCGCTTTTCGACGAGCCTCGCGGGCGCAAGGGACCTCGCGGCGAGCCGCCGCGGAGCTACATCCGCTGGAACAAGACCATCTTTGCATCTTTCCTGGCCGGCTACGCCAAGCGCCTCGACCTGAGCCTCTACCTGCGTCTGCGCAGCGCCGTGTCGCGCCGCCTGTATCGCTATCTCGATAAGAAGCGCTACGACGGCAAGAGTCAATTCCGCATCGGCTTAGAGAAGCTCGCCTTTGAAAAGCTGGGGATGAGCCGCACCTATTTCCACAGCCACATCCGCGCGGAGCTGGCCCGCGCTCACGAAGAACTCCTTAGGTGTGGTTTCCTGCGCGGCGTGGACTACGAGACCTCATCGGCCTCTGGAGAACCTCTGGTGGTCTACCGCTTTGGGCGAACGCCGCAACCGTCCGAGGGTCAGGAAGAGATAGCGCGACTCATGGAGCTGGGCGTGGCGGAGCCTGTAGCCGTCGAGCTGGTCACCACGGACATTGTTGCGGTGCGCGAGCAGCTTACCTTTTTGCCCTACAGAGAGGCCCGCGACCCGGCAGCGCTGATTGTGACGGCTGTGCGTGAGCGCTGGCCTGCACCGCCGGGAGCCCGCGCAGCCCAGGCCGCTCGCGCCGCGCCGCCCGCCGACACACACACAAACTCGCGGACGCCCAAGGCTTCTCAAGAACGGCCCGCTTTCGACCTCGACGCCGCCCTGGCGCAACTTTCGCCTCACGAGCGGGCCGCTCTAGAACAGCAGGCCGCCGATGAGGTGCGCCAGGAAAACCCGCAGGTCGCCAAATACCCTCAGTCTGCGGCTTTTCGGGCGCTCGTGCGCCGAAAGCTAACCACCTTCCTTTCCGCCCGCTCT
>JANZZA010000334.1 GCA_026419655.1 Armatimonadota bacterium
GTCCTGCCCACCGTCCACTCCTGTGAGGCCAGCAATGCCGAAGAGCACGACCCGGCCACTAAGGGGTATAATTTCATCCGCGGCGCGACCGAGCCGCAGAAGCCTATGACTGAGTTTCTGGTAGTTTCCGAATTTGAGCCTCGGGGCGACCAGCCGGAGGCAATCGAGCGGCTCTCGGAGGGCGTCAAGCGGGGGCTGCGCGACCAGGTATTGCTTGGCATAACTGGCTCTGGAAAGACCTACGTGATCGCCAAGGTCATCGAGAAAGTCCAGCGGCCCACCCTTGTCATCGCGCACAACAAAACCCTAGCCGCCCAGCTAGCTGCGGAATTTCGAGAATTCTTCCCGCATAACGCCGTCGAGTATTTCGTTTCCTACTACGACTTCTACCAGCCTGAGGCCTACCTGCCGCAAACCGATACCTACATCGAGAAGGACTCGCGCATAAACGACGAGATAGACCGACTGCGACACTCGGCCACACAGGCCGTCATGACGCGCCGAGATGTGGTGGTTGTGGCGTCGGTGTCGTGCATCTTCGGCCTGGGGTCGCCCGAGCAATACGAGGAGGTAAGCCTTCGGCTCAAGGCTGGCGCCCAGGCCGACCGCGACGAAATTCTTCGGCAACTGGTGCGCATGCAGTTTTCGCGGAACGACTATGAGCTTGAACGCGGCACCTTTCGCGCCCGGGGTGACGTGGTGGAAATCCATCCCGTAGACCGCGACGAAATCGTCCGCGTCGAGCTTTTCGGCGACACCATCGAGCGTATCATGGTCATTGACCCCGTCACCGGCGAGCTAATAGAGAGCCGCGACGACCTGCTAGTATTCCCGGCGACCCATTATGTGGCCAGCCGCGACCGCATAGAACGCGCCCTGGAAGGTATCGAGGCGGAGCTTGAGGAGCGCCTGAAATGGTTTCGCGAGCACGGGAAACTATTGGAGGCACAGCGGCTTGAGCAGCGTACCCGCTACGACCTCGAGATGATTCGCGAGATCGGCTACTGCCAGGGCATTGAGAACTATTCGCGCCACTTCGATGGCCGGGCGCCCGGAGAGCCGCCATATACGCTCCTGGACTACTTTCCCGACGACTTCCTGCTTGTCATAGACGAGTCCCATCAGACCATTCCTCAACTACGGGCTATGCACGAAGGGGACCGGTCGCGAAAGACGAGCCTGGTGGAATATGGTTTTCGGCTGCCTTGTGCCTATGACAACCGGCCGCTCCGCTTTGATGAATTCCTCGAGCGGGTAAACCAGGTCATTTACGTGTCGGCCACCCCCGGGCCGTGGGAGATGGAGCGTGCCCAGCAAGTAGTGGAGCTAATCGTGCGACCGACGGGACTGGTTGACCCACCGGTGGAGGTGCGCCCGCGGGAAGGACAGGTGGACGACCTGGTGGCCGAGATTCGCCAGACCGTGGCCCAGGGCCATCGCGTCCTGGTCACCACCCTTACCAAGCGAATGGCCGAAGACCTCATCGAGTATCTTGCCGAGCTTGGCTTCCGCGTGCACTACCTGCACTCGGACATAGAAACCATCGAGCGGTCGGAGCTGCTGCGCGACTTGCGGCTCGGAGAATTTGACGTGCTGGTGGGCATAAATCTTCTCCGCGAAGGTCTGGACCTTCCCGAAGTGGCACTGGTGGCCATTCTCGACGCAGACCAGGAAGGTTTCCTGCGGTCTACCACATCGCTGATACAGATAATGGGCCGGGCGTCTCGCAACATCGAGGGCCGCGTGATACTCTACGCCGACGAAATCACGGCCTCGATGCGGGAAGCCATAGACGAAACCGAGCGGCGACGCCGAAAGCAAATCGAGCACAACAGGCGCCACGGCATCACACCCCAGACCATCCGCAAGGCAGTCCGTGATGTCATCCGGGCCGAGGAGGAACGCCAGCGCACAGCCCTGCGGCGCGTTGCCCCGCAACTCGCCGAGAAGGCGCCGCCCGACCAGCTATTCGAGGTCATTCGGGAACTGGAGCGCGAAATGAAGGAAGCTGCAGAGGCCTTAGAATTCGAGCGAGCCGCCGAGCTGCGGGATGAAATCGAGGAACTAAAGCAGCTTTTGTAACACGCGCCGTTTCTATACGGAGGCCGCGATGGTAGCCGCTGAGAAAGACGTTGACCGTCAGGCTACCGCGCCCGCATCGGTGATTGAGAAGCAGTGACCAATCCTCATCGGCCTGATACCGCCCAGGACCGCAATGCGCTTGCCGAAAAGGTGCGGCAGGCTCCGGCGGCTCCCGGCTGCTACCTCATCAAGGACAAGCGCGGACGGGTCCTGTACGTCGGCAAGGCGCGCGACATACGCAGTCGGCTGCGGCAGCATTTCTCCGAATCACGTCCCACAAGCCCGTGGAGTGGACTCATGCAGCGTCATGCGGCGGACGTTGAGTGGATAGTCACCGGCAGCGAAGTTGAAGCTCTGCTGCTGGAGGCTACTCTTATCAAGAAACACCGGCCGCGCTACAACATCCGCCTGGCTGACGATAAGTCCTACCCGTATCTGCTTCTTACCGACGAACTTTACCCCCGCCTGATGCTGCTCCGGGACCTGCCTGAAGAAGCTCGGTCGGTGCGGGCCGGGCAACGGCGTGGCTTTCATGACCCCAAGCGCCATGAGGTCTATTCGCTGCGGGCCGGGCGGATCTTTGGGCCATATCCGGACGCGAAAGCCATGCGAAAGGGAATGCGGATGGTAAACCGCCTGTTCGGCTTACGCCTGTGCCGCAAGCAGCTAGATGGGCGGCCTGTTGGACGACCGTGCCTGAACTATCAGCTCTACGGCTGCGGGGCGTGCACCGGAC
>JANZZA010000474.1 GCA_026419655.1 Armatimonadota bacterium
AGGCGGGCGGCACACGCCTTTCTTTGATGGGTACCGGCCGCAGTTTTACTTCCGCACCACGGACGTTACTGGCACAGTGCACCTGCCCGAGGACGTGAAGATGGTGATGCCTGGAGACAACGTGCGGCTGCTGGTGGAGCTGCTGAAGCCCATCGCCATGGACCAGGGGCTGCGGTTTGCCATCCGCGAGGGTGGCCATACCGTCGGCGCCGGCGTCGTCACCAAGATTATCGAGTAACAAGGAAGTCGTCGCCAGGATTATCGAGTAAGCGAGGGCTGGCAGGGGAGTGGCCACGTATGCCGCAGATGAAATTCATCCTGCAATGCTCCGAGTGCGGAGAGCAGAATTACATAACGACAAAGAACCGCCAGGACACGCAGAAGAAAGTCACGCTGCGCAAGCACTGTCCGCGGTGCAATAAGCACACGGAACACCGCGAGACACGGTTGCGCAAATAAGCATCAGGGTGTATACTGGCCTTTGCAGGGCAGGGGCGTAGCTCAATTGGGTAGAGCGCCGGTCTCCAAAACCGGTGGCTGTCGGTTCGAGTCCGGCCGCCCCTGCCAGAGAGGTGGGCTACTGTGGCGGGCCCGATGGCGGGCCCGCGTGCGTTTCCCTGCGGGCAGGCCACAATAGACAAGGGGCTGGCCCTATGCTCGGCCTGAAACGAACCAGCGAGACACACGAGCAAAGGCCGCGGCAGGCTCAAGGCCGCGGAGTCTTGGCGCGATTGGCTGCACCCTTTTCGCGCCTGGCGACGTTCTTGAGAGAGGTCCGAATAGAGGCTTCTCGCGTGGTGTGGCCAAGCAAAGAAGAAACCTATACTTATACGGTAGTAGTCATTGTAGCTGTGGTCGTGGTGGCCGCGTGGGTTGGACTGTGGGACCTGATTCTGACAAATCTAATAAGCGCGCTGAATCTGTATCGTTAGCGACGGTGTGAGCATGGCTCCGCGCTGGTACGTAATACATACGCTGACTGGAAAGGAGACAAAGGTGGCCGAGGCTATTCAGCGACAGGCTGAGGCTCGCAATGTTGGTCACCTCATCCGCCGTGTACTCATCCCGACCGAGACCGAGATACGCTCGGCCGGCGGCCGGCGTCGAGAGATAAAGCGTAAGCTCTTCCCAGGATATGTGTTCTGTGAGATGGACCTGACCGAGGAGCTGCGCCAGATTATCCAGCAGATTTCCGGAGTGACTCACTTTCTCGGAGCCGGGCAGGGCCCCGCGCCCCTGAGGGATGAAGAGGTCACGCGAATCCTCAAAACGGTGGGAGAAGAGGCGGCAGTGCCGAAAGCTGCGTGGGAAGCCGGGCAGGCCGTGCGCATCACCGAAGGACCTTTCAGCGAAATGTCGGGCAAGATCGTCGAAGTCAATCCAGAGCGCGAGACCGTGAAGGTCCAGGTGACTATCTTCGGGCGGGAAACGCCTGTGGAAGTGGGCTTTACAGCAATCGAGCGGCTATAACGCACAACGGCCCCGTGCAACCACCCTGGTACGCAATCTCTATCTCGAGCAAGAGGAACTGGCAATGGCAAAGAAGGTCAAGGCTGTAGTAAAGCTTCATGTGCCGGCGGGCAAGGCAAACCCGGCCCCTCCGGTGGGGCCCGCTCTGGGCCAGCACGGCGTGAACATCATGGAGTTCTGCAAGGTGTTTAACGAGCGCACGGCCCACCAGGTCGGCGACATCATTCCCTGCGAAATCACTGTCTATCAGGACGGCAGCTTTACCTTCATTACCAAAACGCCGCCTGTGTCGAGCCTGCTAAAGCGTGCGGCGGGCCTTGAAAAGGCTTCAGGCGCGCCCAATAAGGAAAAGGTTGCGACGCTTTCGATGGCGCAAGTGCGGGAAATCGCCGAGCGCAAAATGCCCGACCTCAACGCCCGAGACCTGGACGCTGCCGTGCAGATCGTCCTGGGCACGGCCCGCAGCATGGGTATTGAAGTGGTCGAGAACTAGAGCCTCTGGTGAGCGATGATGGCCAAGCACAGCAAGCGGTTCAGCGCGATAAAGACCAAGATAGATCCCGGCCAGCAATACTCCGTCGAGGATGCCGTCAAACTGGCCAAAGAGCTGGCGTCGGCCAAGTTTGACGAAACGGTCGAAGTGCACATCCGCCTTGGTGTGAATCCCGCGAAATCGGAGCAACAGGTGCGCGGGACGGTGGTGCTGCCGCACGGAACGGGCAAGGTGCCTCGAGTGGTGGTCTTTGCCGAGGGCGAAGCTGTGCGGCAGGCCGAAGAGGCCGGAGCAGACCGGGTCGGCAACGAGGACTTGATAAAAGACATTGAGGCCGGCTGGAGCGACTTTGACATCCTGGTCGCGCAGCCGCAACTGATGAAGTCCATCGGCCGACTGGGAAAAATCCTTGGGCCCCGGATGCCGTCAAAAAAGGCCGGTACCATTGACACGGACGTGGCCGCGATAGTGCGAGAGCTAAAATCGGGCCGCGTAGAGTACCGCATTGACAAAGGCGGTGTAATCCACGCGCCTATCGGCAAGGTTTCCTTTACTGATGAGCAACTGGCCCAGAATCTCTATACCTTGCTCGATGCTGTACTCAACGCCAGGCCGTCAGGCGTCACGGGGCGCTATATCAGGTCCTTAACGCTCTCGACCACGATGGGACCAGGCATTAAGATAGATGTGGACAAGGCAGTCGCGCAGGCCGCCAAAGCTGCCTAAAGCTTCTTCAAGGACGCCAGGGAAGGCCAGCCAAGAGAAAATTGCTGGTGCCGTTGAACCAGACCTGAGACAGCGGGTGCTAGAGCTTAATCGCGGCTTCTGTTAGGAGCCAGCCCGCCGAGGTCGGCCAAAAGTCAACGCGAGAATTTGTCGCGGGGGCTGCCGACTATCGGCGGCCCCCGCAAAGTTTTTTCGGACAGGGGGGGCCGCTGGCTTGCCGTGGTCGCTAGACCATTAAAGTTGCGTGCCAGGTATGCGCCTGGAGCATCAAAGCCGCGCGACAGGTACGCAAACAGAAGCAGGAAGGATCGGTCAGGGAAAGACTCGCGACCCCTGCCGTAGCTAAACCAAGAGACAAGGAGGTGAGAGATTGCCAAAGCCAGCAAAGGTAAAGGAAGTCGAGGCCTTGCGCGAGGCTTTGAAAGCCACGCCCAACTTCTATCTGGTTGAGTTCAGTGGGCTTTCGGTGACGGCCACTAACAACCTGCGTGGTTCCATCCTGCAGGCCGGCGGCGAGCTACGTGTGGCCAAAAACACTCTCTTACGGTTGGCCATGCGTGAGGAAAAGGTGCCAGAGGCCATCGAGGCATGGCTGGAAGGGCCAACAGCGCTGCTATTGTGCCCTGAAGACCCCGTGGCGCCAGCGAAGGCAGTTGTGGACTTTGCTGGGAATCTGGCTGAAGGGATGCTGCGGCTCAAGGCTGGCGTGGTGGAGGGCCGGGTTCTGGATTCGGCCGGAGCCGAGGCTATGGCCAAGTTGCCGAGCAAGCTGGAAATCCAGAGCATGGCCCTTGGCGCCCTTGCAGGACCGCTGAACAGCCTTGTCGGCGTACTCAACGGCGCCTTGTCGGACCTGGTCTTCACACTCCAGGCAGTGGCCGACAAGCGCAAGGAAGAAGGGAACTAAAGGCAAGAAAGCCCCGGGCCAACAGGCCGAGGGCGCCAGCACAAAACAGAGCCCAAGCACAACGCGAGGAGGATGACTTCAAGATGTCCGTAGATGAAATCATTGAGGCGATAAACAAGCTAAGCGTGCTGGAGCTTGTCGAACTGAAGGATAAGCTCCAGGAGCAGTGGGGAGTAACGGC
>JANZZA010000495.1 GCA_026419655.1 Armatimonadota bacterium
CAGGCACGGAAACCGCGCCACGTCGGGCCTGCTGAAAGTCAGCCGACCGACCTCCGGCAGGTCAAGCCTCGGCAGGTCACTGGCCAGCCGCTCGGGATACGTCAATGCATATTGTATCGGTGCACGCATATCGGGCAAGCCGACCTGGGCCAAGACCGTAGAGTCTATTAGCTGCACGGCCGAGTGTATGATACTCTGATGATGTACAACCACCTCAATCTTGTCCACTGCCAGACCGAACAGCCAGTGCAACTCGAACACCTCGAAGCCCTTGTTCATCAGCGTTGCCGAATCAATGGTGACCTTGGCGCCCATTCGCCAGGTGGGATGAGCTAGGGCCTGTTCAGGAGTGACTCTGGCAAGCTCCTCGCGGCTAAGGTCAACAAAGGGGCCGCCTGAGGCTGTGAGGAGAACTTTTTCCACCCAGTCAGGCCGCACCGCCTGCAGACACTGAAAAACCGCCGAGATTTCGCTGTCTATGGGCACCAGGGTGGCTCCGTGCCGCTTCGCTGCCTCCACAACCAATCCCCCGGCCGCTACGATGGGTTCTTTAGAAGCAAAGGCCACACGCAGCCCGCGTTGCAAAGCCGCTATCATCGGCTCAAGAGCAGCCAGACCCGCGACAGCAACCACCACGATGTCCGCCGGCACCTGTTCTACGAGGGCTGCCAAAGCTCCTCGGCCGGCACGAATACGAAGGTCAGGCCGCGCAGCGGCAAGCTCCGCAGCCGCCTCCTCTGACGCAAGTGCCACGTCTCCTACCCCCACCACGTCAGCAAGCTCTCCCAACTCATGCCAGCGCGACCAAGCCCCCAACCCTACCACTACGTAGCGTCTTTCCAGCCGCGCTATCACGTCCAGCGTCTGGCGGCCGATTGACCCAGTTGCCCCGAGAATGAGCACCCTCTTAGGCATACAAGCTCAGCTCTTTATACGCTAGCACGGCAGACCCCTTCGGGATACCCACCGACCGCACCGGGTTTAGCCGTTTCTTCTCGATAGGAAATTCTTACTCAGGATCATTCCAGACAATCCATTCCTAAACTTTTCTCGGCTCCTTTCACTTCGCCGGCGCACCGACTGTGTAGGCACCGCTGTCGAGCGGGTCGGTAAGAACTATCCTCACCGCCCGACCTTCGCGTACCGATGCTCCCCTGCTGCCCACATCCTAAGCGCCGGACTTACAATAGAATGCCAGAGGGCACCTCGCGCCGTCACCGACACCCGGCAGGCATGGCTGGCTGTACCCCAAGGGCCTTGCCAACGTCAAAATACAGGAAGTTTTCGCCATAGGCGGGCCGACCGGCGGTGCCCAGGGGGGCCGAAGTACAGTTAGCTACCCACATTCTCAGCCCAGTCACGTCCCAGGCCACGGCATGCAGGTCGCCCGTGCCTAAACCGCGCATGATGTCTTCCATGGCCACGCGCTCGTCAATCTGCCCGTGCTTGGGCTTGAGGGCATCGTAAATCTTCTCATTCCACTGACTGTCGGCTCCCATAGAGAAGTAGACAACATCGTCAAGGTGGCGGTTTGGCAACGATATTGGGTCAAAAACGTAAGCCCAGTCCTTGCACGTCATCAGCGCCCTGGCCGATGGAATCTTGCCGTCGCCTACGCAGTATAAATACGAGCTAGTTCGCCTGGCCGACTGGATCATGCGGACTGCCTGGTCCAGGGTGTCGGCAGTTTCCAGGACGCGCCGGAGCAAGAAGGGAAACGGTTCCCCAGCCAGTGTTTCCTTTTCATTTCCGAAGTTGTCGCCGATTTCGCTCAAAGCAATTCCGCGGCCGCTGATCCCTGTGATGCAGCCAATCAGCCCCGCCCAGCCTACGATCACAAAGGGCTTCTTGCCATCGGGCTTGTACACGAAAATCACCGGATAGTTTTGAATACCGGCCTCTGTGGCGTAGTCAAGAGCCCGTATTTGGTAAAGCCGTCCGTCCTTAGTAGCCTTTCCCCAGGCCGCGAAAAAAGTGCAATGAAACTCAGAGAGGTCGGGTATTGCCTGGGCCCGCTGGACAGCCCGGATGTCCACCCCAGCACCGTCCGCCAGCCCCCTCATCTCCTCCTTTAGGTCCTTCGAGACGAAGGGAGCCATGGCCGCCCAGGCTTCGTCGAGTCTGGCCACTGGCACGCCCAGCCCTACCGACATGCCCATTATGGTGACGGAATAGAACTTCCGTATCTTGTCGGCTAGAAGTTTTCCATGCGTGTAACCCATCTCGTAAGGTGAGCCGCTGAGATACAGTACGTCAATCGCGTCCTCGCCCTCGCCAATGGTGTCAAGCCGGCCCCGGATTTCTGGTTTGGGTGTGGACGAGACGGCCCCCGCCGCTAAAACCAAACCGTCGCCACGGCTCGTGGCCTGCGGCTGACAACCACTCAGACCCACAACCATCACGGCCAGAAAAACAATATGCCGCCCGCTCTTGTGCCTTTCCATGCCCTATACCCCCCTTCGGGTAGATACTTCTCGGTCCTCGCAAGCCCACCCAAGTCCGCAGCCACTACAGCCGTACTCCACTCTTGGCGGCGGCAGCCCCCTGAGCTGCCCCGTGATTTCTGCCACTGCCTGGCCAGCCCTCTCCGCCGCTTCTAGGCCTTCTCGTGGTAAGGAGACGTGCTCAAAGCGGCCTGGCTGACGCAAGTATACAACGACGGCTTCCCGCGGCCACCTGCCCGTCACCGTGTAAAGCCCGTAGGAATACAAGGCCACCTGGAAGCGGTCGGCGTCTACTGTCCCTTCGTCTTCAAGCTCCCCTTGTTCGCTTTCCGAGGCCAGGCCAGTCTTGTAATCAATAACCACCAGATCCCCGTTCTTTTCCGCAACCGCGTCCACCTTTCCCTCAATAAGGGCGCGGTCTAGCGGGAAGGTAAGGGGAGCCTCGGTGCGCAGCCGGGCACCCACAAGGTTTTCCTCGTAGAACCTGTGCTCCAGATACCACTCCAGCAGGCTGCGCAGGGTCTCGCGTGTGCGGTCGTCCAGGAACTTCACCTGGCGGCCGCCTGGAAGGACCGGCCTCAACAAATTGTCGAGTGCCTGCGATCCGCCTGTCCCAACCATACGTAGCAGATGATGAGCCAGGTTACCAATCTCCAGGGCCGACATGCCCGCCCGAGAGATTCCCGGCGGGCAAGCGCAGTCTGGCAGACCCTCCACGTACCGGAGCCAGTAGTAGCGCGGGCACTGCAGATAGCGAGCAAGCTCGGTAACGGTGAACCGTCGTCTGGCTCCCGTATCCGGCGGGATCCGGGCCAGCGCAGCAGACAGGTCCACCGGAGGCTGCAAGGTCTCTTCAGCCTCTGGCTCTTGTCTTGCCGTCCGGGGTAAGTTTTGCAGCCACGACAACCTAAATTCCGCGTCGCGTGGCACCACAAACCATGGACAAAGTCCCTCCGCCGCAGAAACCGGGGTGAGCTGGCCCTCAGCACTGCAATCAAGCTTGTCCGGCAGTGTCACCCCACAGCCATCCAGAAGCCGCCCCAGCCAACTGTCTTTCGCCGGGGCCTCCAGCTTGTTCTCATCACCCATGCCCAGGCCCGACGACATGATTAGAATCTCGCTGGCCCGAGTGAGGGCAACGTATAGCAGCCGTTTGTTCTCGGCAGCTTCTTCTGCATCGTTTGCTCTTTTCACAACTTCGCCTATCAGTCGCCATAAGCGCTCGGGCTGAGCACCAACCTCGGCAGGGACGATCCCGTATTCAGGGTGCATCCTCGTCAATGACGACGTTCCGGTAACCTCTCTCCGGTTTAGGTCGGCAACAATGACGACCGGCCACTGGAGGCCCTTGGCCCCATGGACGGTTGACAAGCGCACACTGTCGCCATGTTCTTCTTCGGTAGGCGCCTGCTCTTCCTTGGCATTTTGCTTGGCCAGAAGCATGAGTTCCTCAGCAAAGGCCATGAGGCCGCCTCTTCCGGCGCGGTCGAAATCGCGTGCGTAGTCTAAAAGCTTGTGAATGTTGGCCACCCGCCGCTCTCCAGCTGGCAGAGCAGCCATAGCGGCGCTGTAGCCCGTCTGCTCCACAGCCGCCTCCAACAGGGATGACACCGGCACCCGGTCATAGACCGCGCGCCACTGGCTAAACAGGTCTGCGGCAAGTCGCAAACGCTCATGTTCTTCGGCAGCAACGTGGCAGTAGGGTTCTCGGCCACTACTTATTGCGCCGGGAGCGTCCGTCAGGCGGTCCCACCAAGTGCCCCGCGCCTGTGCCAGCCAGAAAAGCGTGGCGTCACTCAACGCAAACATTGGTGAACGGAGCACGCTAACCAGAGCAATGGCGTCGTCAGGGTTAGCCACGGCCTTGGCCAAATTGATGAGGTCCGCAACTTCTGGCCGCGTATAAAAGCCGCGCCCAGCAGCGTTGTAATATGGCACCCCCAGCTTCTCCAGCTCCTCCTCGTAGATATGCACGTCAGTGGCAGCGCGAAACAGTATTGCGACGTCGCCAGGCCCTAGCGTGCGATAAGAACTAGAACCGTGGTCATAGACAGGCGGCGCAGCATCTAGCAGTTGGCGGACGGTCCTGGCTATCAACTCGGCTTCGGCCACGCGCTGAAGGACGGAGGCTTCTCCCGGACGCGCCAGCGCCAGCATTCCGAACACCCACGGCCCGTCCCCTATAGGTTCGCGAAGGGCCTGCATGGGCTCATAGGCCACCTCAAACCTCTCAGTCGCTGTGCTGCCCATTACACCAGGGTTGCAGAAGAGAGCGTTAAAGAAGTCTACTAGCCCGCTGTGGGCACGGAAGGTAGCGGTCAGACGTTCTCTTCGCGCCCCGCTGTCTTCCTCAAATTGCCTGCAGGCGTCAGTGAAAACTTTCACGTCCGCGTTGCGGAAGCGGTAAATGGATTGCTTGGCATCGCCCACAACAAAGACACGGCCATTCCCCTCTACGCCTTGTTGCAGGCCGGCGAGAAGCCATACCAGGTCGCGCTGGAGGCCGTCCGTGTCCTGAAACTCGTCTACAAGGATATGACGAAAGCGCGTCTGCAGGGCGCGGCGCACCTCAGCATCAGACCTCAGAAGGTCGCGCAGCCTAATCTGAACATCTTCGAAATCGAGAGCAGGTATGGCAGCCTCAAAATTGCGCCAGGCTTGTAGGGCGGCGGCCGCCTCGGCCCAG
Source organism: Armatimonadota bacterium (assembly GCA_026419655.1). GTDB lineage: Bacteria > Armatimonadota > Zipacnadia > Zipacnadales > FEN-943 > JANZZA01. Next base: position 5,131 of record JANZZA010000495.1, read on the forward strand.
ATGGCTGCCGCCACCTCGACCGTTTCTTCGCTGTACTGTGTGGCCAAGGTGTTCAGCTCCCCAAGGAGATTTTGGGCGAGTTCCCGCACAGCCGCCATGGCCCGGCGTGCTTGCTCTATCTTCTCGCGGCCCCCCCAGTTATCTTGCCGGCCCAGGTTGATGTTCTTTGTGGCATTGAGGATCTCGGTGCGGAAATCCGCCAGGCCATCTGAGTGCACGGGAGGCCCATCCTGGAGCAGGTAGTGGACCCGCAACACTTGCTTGGCAAGGT
>JANZZA010000543.1 GCA_026419655.1 Armatimonadota bacterium
CAACGCCAGCGGGCCAGAACAAGCCTGGCAGTGGGGGCGATTCTTTTTCGGCATGATACCCGCGGCAGGACTGGGTGCGCCTCTGAACATTCTTGCCGTGCTTGGTCTGGCGTGGTTGGTGGCGCGGCGGCCCAGGGACGCCGCCGGGCTACTCGGCGGCCCGGCGGTTATTTTCCTCTCCTATGCAGCGACCCATCGGTCTATGCCGCGCTGGTACGAGACGGTGACGCCCCTGGTGGCCCTGGGCGCAGGTCTTGGGACCGCTCTGACGGGCAGAGCAGTTGCGCGGACCATAGGACGGCCGCGACTGGGCAACGCGGCAGCCATAGGACTGCTGGCCTGCTCTCTCGGGCTGCCAGTTGCCATGGCGGTGCATTACGACTGGATCCTCCGTCAGCCGGGGTCCCGGCGACTGGCTACCACATGGATAGCACGACACATCCCGCCAGGCGCCCACATTGTGCTGACGCAATGGCGCTGGGCAAGCCCCGACGTACCCGAGGACAAATACCGAGTCACCTGGCTGGTCACTGGTTCGCCTGAGCGCCTGTACGCAGGTCTGAGGCTAAAGGCTCTTCTGGACGGGCCTTTAGGCCGCGGGCTGCAAACACTCGCTCCGCACGGCTTTGCGCGCCTACGACAAAGACAAGAAGCATTCTTAGCGGCCGGCCAACGACTTGAAGACCTGCTCCCTGCGCTCCCAGGCGACGCCGAATGGGCGGTCGTAAACGAACAAGAGCTGTCCAGGGCTGCTGCAAACGCGCCTGGGCCTTTCGAGCCGGTAGCGGGGCATCGCTACGAGGCCTTTGGCCCACTTTTACAGCGATGGTACCGCGCCCTTTTGGACGGCCTGTACAAGCAAGCAACGCGGACCTGGGTCTTCAAGCCCTCGCCCTTGGAAGAACACCCCTGGGGTATAGAGCCGTACGGAAGCCCCACGCTGGTCATCTTTCGCCTGGCGCCCACACGCACAGCCGTACCGTAAAGGAGCACCAGCGATGCCAGCGAACCTATAAGTTGCAGGAGCCAGTGTACTGGGCCGCGTGGCGGCTGTCCGGCGACGCTGTAGAGGCATGAGGTGCGGCGAAAATCCACTGACTGGCCGAAAGACCGACGCGACCAATTGCAAAGGGGTGTGAAAAATGGCGGCAACAATGAAGGCCGCGGGGCTTCATGCAATCGGCGACATGCGGGTTGAGGAAATGCCAATGCCGGAGATTCAGGAGCCGAACGACGTGCTGCTGCGGGTGAGGGCCGTGGGCATTTGCGGGTCTGACATACACTTCTACACCCGCGGCCGGATCGGTGATTTCGTCCTCGAGACGCCAACCATCATGGGCCACGAAAGCGCCGGCGAAGTGGTCGAAGTAGGCCCGTCCGTCAAACATCTAAAGCCGGGCGACCTGGTGGCCATTGAGCCGGGCCGTACATGTCGGCATTGCGAGTACTGCCACAGCGGCCGGTACAACCTCTGTCCCGATGTCATATTCATGGGCACTCCTCCTATCCACGGGGCCTTCTGTGAATATGTGGTGTGGCCAGCCGACTTCTGCTTCAAGCTGTCCGAAGGAATGACCGCCGAAGAAGGAGCCATGATGGAGCCGCTGTCGGTGGGGATGCACGCTTGCCGGCTGGGCAAAGTGAAAGCTGGCGATACCGTGGGCATTCTGGGCAGCGGGCCGATAGGTCTGACCGCGCTGATGGCCGCGAAGGCTCACGGCGCCACGGCGGTGTACATCACGGACGTGGTAGAAACACGCCTTGAGGTAGCCCGCAGCCTCGGCGCCACAGCCACGATAAACGTTGCCGAGAAAGACGCCGTGGCCGCCATAGCGGAGCTTACCGGCGGCCGGGGCGTGGACGTGGCACTGGACTGTGTTGGCTC
>JANZZA010000596.1 GCA_026419655.1 Armatimonadota bacterium
AGATGTGTATAAGAGACAGGGCTGCAGGGTAGCGTCGTCGGCGGATAGCTGCCCCACGGCCCATCAGCACCGCTGTGCGTTTGTCCAGCCGCGCCCTAAAAATCCGGCCCGCCAAGGAGCGCAGCCAGCACAGTCGGCGGCGGCTGTCCGCTTCTGCGCAGGTGTCGGTGAGTGCGCATCTCCGCTAGGGGGCACGAGCATTTACGGGGAGGGGGTGGAGGGGGAACCCCGCTTTTTGCCGAAAAGGGGGGTTCCCCCTGCTTGTCTCTGGGGGGAACCCTTTGAAAAGGCTTGCCCCCCCAGGCCCCCCTCCCAAACTTTTTAGACTGTTAAGGGGGCGGGACTTTCGGGCGCGGGCCGCGGGATAACGCTCCTTGGGGGCAACGGAGCCGAACGGGACGCTTGAGAAGGAACCACAGCCCGGCGGGCGGGCGTTATCTTAGCAGGCGGCGGAGTCGGGATATGCGGACGCTTGAACTGCCAGGATGCCCGGCCGGGGAATGATGGCACCCGGGCGGGTGATGTTGGTGTCGGTAGAGGAGCGTGATTGGGCGCGGTGCTGTGGCAATATGCCTGGAAGAACTTCTGGCGGCGGCGCACCAGAGCGGCGCTGGCTATCGCAGGAGTAGTTTTCTCCATTGGCCTCCTCGTCGGCGTGCTGTCCATATCTCACGCTGTGCAGAAGGCTGTTGGGGACGCGCTGAACGCGGCCGGGGCCGATATGGTGATACAAAAGCGCGTGAAGCCCTGTCCCTTTGCAGAGGTGAAGCTGCCCAAGGACCTGGAGGCCTTTCGGGAGGATGTGCTTGGGAAGATAGCCCAGCATGGGGCCGTCGAGGAAGTGTCAGGGGTGCTGGACCTTTGGGCTTTCTACAAGGGGCACCCGACGGTGGTGGCTGGCGTGGACCCGGCCAAGAAGACCCTTGGGCCAGTGCGCATAGCCCCGAAGGAGGGCGAGGATCCCGAAAAGGCCAAGTGCTGTGCCGTGACCGAGGGGCGGTATCTGGCGACCACGGATGACTATCACGTGCTGGTGACGGTCGAGTATGCGAAGGCTAAGGGGATAAAGCTGGGGGACCGGATACATATCGGGCCGCACTGGGTATTCGAGGTGGTGGGGATAGTGGACCTGAGTGGAGCGGCGAGGATTTCCGGGGCGGAGGCTTTCGTGCCGCTCTCGACGGCTCAGGAGATGCTGGGCCAGGGGAAGGTCGTGAGCACAGTATTCGTGGCCCTCAAGGACGCCGCGAAGGCTGACGAAGTTGCCGAGCTGGCGCGGACGATTATCGGGCCGGAGGCAAGCGTGACGACGAGCCAGAACGTGGAGGCCGGTACGGCGGCGCTGGCGGCGGTGACGCGCAAGTCGTTGCTGGGAATATCGGCGCTGGTGCTGGTTTTCGTGCTGCTGCTGCTGACCAGGCACGCCCTCGAGTCGGTTGCGGAGCGGGTGCATGAGGTGGGGCTGATGAAGGCGATAGGGTGGCGCGACGGAGAAGTTGGCCGGCTGTTTATGTATGAGGCAGCGTTCTCGGGGTTTCTGGGCGGCGTGATAGGATGTCTGGTTGGGTGGCTGATAGGCGTTGTCTACGGCGCGGTTTCGACCCTGCAGTTGCCGTCGGCGCTGGCGTCGTATCCGGCGTGCTCGAGTACGCCGCCGCCGCTGAGCTTGCCACTGAGCACGGCTCCCGCCCCATGGGTTTTTGTCGTGGGGCTTGTGGCGGCGCTGTTCATCGGGACTCTGGCAGGGGCAGCAGCAGCCCGCCGTGCAGCAAAGCTGCCGCCAGCCGTGGCGCTGCGGAGGATATGAAGGCAATGAGCAGGCAGGATCAGGGAACTAATCAGCGGTCGCAGCACCTTTTTCCGCGCGGCGCCGAAGAGGCCGGCAAAGGCTTCAGGGAGCTTTTTCCTGGGGGAAACCCTTTGAAAAGGGTTCTCCCCCAGACCCCCTTCCCAAACTTTTTCGTGCTGTTTGTCTGCCACCCGGCCCGCCCTGGGGCGCCAGCTCTTGCTGCCGTGGCAGCGGGCGGCCAGGTCATACAATTCACCGGCAAAAACGGTAGCGGCCCTCATGGCCTGCCAGGTGTAATGAAAGCGACCGGAGCAACGAGGGGGGGCGAAAGCGAGGCCCGCGCGGAGCGGGATTCATATATCCGCGTCGAGCACGTCACAAGGGTGTATGAGCGCGAAAGCGGGCCAGTCTACGCGCTGCGTGGCGTGAGCTTTACTGTGGGGCGGGGTGAGCTGGTGGGCCTCATGGGGCCGTCGGGGTCAGGTAAATCCACGCTGCTTAACCTTCTGGGCGGCCTGGACAGGCCCAACGAAGGCCGCGTCGTCGTCGAGGCCACCGACATCGCCAAGCTCTCCTCCGATGCCCTGGCCCTTTATCGGCGCGACCGGATTGGATTCGTCTTTCAAAGCTCGTACCTTATCGGGGCGCTGACTGTCTACGAGAATGTGGCCCTGCCGCTGGTGCCCCTGGCCATCTCTGAGGAAGAAAAGAAGGAGCGCGTGGAAAGGGCGCTGGAGGAGTGTAACATCGCGCACCGGGCCAGCCATCTGCCCGGTGAACTCAGCGGCGGTGAGCAGCAAAGGGCGGCGGTGGCCAGGGCGCTGGTCAATGACCCCGAGCTGGTCCTGGCCGATGAGCCAACCGGAGAACTCGACCCCGAGAACGCCGACCGGGTGCTGGAGCTGCTAACGCACATCGGCGGGGGACGGCGGACAGTGGTCATCGCAAGCCACGATGCGGGCGTCCTGGCTCGGCTGCCGAGGATACTAAAGCTGCGCGAGGGCGAGCTGGAGGCCGATGAGCGAAGATGATGCAGAGCCGCCCGCCAGCCGGAGGCCTGGGGCTGCCGGCGAGGCCATCTGCCCTGAAAGCTACCGACACCGATTTTTTCTGGGGGACACCCTTTGAAAAGGGTTGTCCCCCAGACCCCCTTCCCAAACTTTTTACACTGTTGGCGGGCCGGATTTTTGGAGGCGCCGCGTTGCGAAAACGGGCACGGCGGTGCATTGCGGGACGTTGGTACCCCGTCGCTGCGCCGCTGCTCGTGCCACGCGCCCCAAAAATCCGGCCCGCCCAAGAAGACAGCCACCAGCGCCGGCAGCAGAACCAGCCGCCCCGGGCAGGGGACTGGTGGCTGCGCCTCTCATCCAGACAGCATGAGCATTTACGGGGAGCGGGGGCAGGGGGAACCCCGCTTTTTGCCGAAAGGGGGTTCCCCCTGCCTGCTTCTGGGGGGAACCCTTTGAAAAGGGTTGCCCCCCAGACCCCCTTCCCAAACTTTCTGATTCTGCTACTGACGTGCGTGCCAGCAAGGGCTGGGAAGTGGCCAGGAGGTGCAAATAGCCTGCTATGAGAAGCGGACACGTGGCCTGGGGGCTTATTGCTGCAGGGCTGGTCGCGGTGCTGTGGTTGGGAGGCTGCACCAAAGCTGCGCAAGTAGAGGCGCAGGGCGGCCCGCAAACGAATAATCCTTCGCCCGGAATGATGGGCAAGGTCACCGCCTGGATAAACGTCTCTTCAGGCTGCCAGGAACCAACCGTCCAGTTGATACAACGGCTCGCGGAACAGTACAAGGGGCGCGTGGAGGTCGAGATAGTGGACTTCGGGACGCCAGAAGGTGCCCAGCGGTGGCAGGAAGCCGGGCTGGACTGCATGGCGATACAGTTCAATGGGGCCGATGCAGTGACTTTTCCGGCAGGGGCAGGGACGAAAACCGTAGTATTCAGGATGCCGGAAGGGTTTCTCTGGGAGCACGTGGACTTGATAACGGCTTTCGACGCCCTGGCTTCCGGGACGCTCCATCCTGCAACGGAACAGGAAATAGCAGAGCTTTTTGCGCCGGTGCAGATACATTTGAAGGTGCGGGCGCAGGACGTGCGGGAGATTGATGACGGCCGGTACGCCCAGCTCGTGGTGGATGGGGTGGCAATAGCACGACTCTATGGGCAGCACGGCGGGAAGACGCCAGCCCAGCGGTGTAAGGCCGCTAAGGAGGCGCTGATGCAGTGGACGTCAAAGCCCGTCAGCCCGGAGGATCTGTCGGTGGCCAAGAGCAAGGAAGGCTGGGGCGTGTATGCCAACGAGACACTTGTCTTGCTCGTCACCGACGAGGAAGCTAAGGCCTATGGGGTGGCGACAAGTCCGCGAGCCCTGGCCGAGGCGTGGCTCAGGGAACTGCGGAAGGTGGTAAGTGCAGCAGTTCAGAAGGTCAAGGCCGAGCAGAAAGCCGCCGCGGCCCAGGCGGCAGCCCAGTCCCCAGCCGGGGCTGGCCCGGCTGGACAGGCGCCGCGCGGGCAGGGCCAGTGAAGGGTGCCAAAGGCACCCAAATGCCAGGAAGCTTCTTGTGGGGGACACCCTTTGAAAAGGGTTGTCCCCCACACCCCCTTCCCAAACTTTTTGGACTGTGGTGGGCCGGATTTTTGGGGTGCGCTGATGGACCGGGAAGTCTACGCTGCGGCACGCGGACGCCTATTTTCACAACCGTCTCTGCCGGGTGCCCCGCCGCGCGCCCTAAAAATCCAGCCCACCCAAGAAGACAGCCAGCAGCACCGGCAACAGAACCATACGTCCTGGGCACGGGACTGGTGCCCGCGCATCTCCGCCAGGGAGCGCGAGCATTTACGGGGAGGGGGTGCAGGGGGAACCCCGCTTTTTGCTCAAAGGGGGGTTCCCCCTGCGTGGATCTGGGGGAAACCCTTTGAAAAGGGGTGTCCCCCAGACCCCCTTCCTAAACTTTTTCGTGCTGCTTCCACCGCACACGCTCTTTCGTCAGGCCGCGGTGAGTAAGAAAGGGTCCGCGCCCGGTCATGGGGGCCGGCAGGGACAGGTGCGCGGCAATGCGAGGCGCGATGGGCTGCAGGCTATATCAGCCCGCGTTTTTGAGCAGGCCGTAGATGACGCTGTCCATGAGGGCCTGCCAGGAGGCCTCGATGATATTCTCATGGGCGCCGACGGTGCTCCATTCTTCCTGGCCGTCGCTGGCGGTGACGAGGACGCGGACTTTAGTGGCTGTGCCCCGGGTGGCGTCCAGGACCCGGACCTTGAAGTCGGTGAGGCGGATTTGTTTGAGCTTCGGGTAGACCTCGCCGACAGCTTTTCGGAGAGCCTGGTCGAGAGCATGGACTGGGCCAGTGCCTTCGGCGGCGGTGTGGACTTCGTGGTCACCCAGGCGGACGCGGATTGTGGCCTCTGCGTAGGGGTCCTCGTTTGGCCTGCGGTCCACCAGCACGCGGTAACCTAAAAGCTCGAAAAAGGCCGGCAGCTCATCGCGCAGCCTGCGAGCCATAAGTTCCAGAGAAGCCTCGGCGGCCTCAAACTCAAGGCCTTCGTTTTCCAGGTGCTTGAGGTGCAGCAAGGCCTGGCGCACCCATGGGTCGTCGCGGTCCAGGTCGGGCCACAGGCGGCGAAGTTTGTGCAGCAGAGTGCTGGTGCCGGAATAGTCGGACACGAGGATGCGGCGCTCGTTGCCGACCAGCTCCGGCGGGATGTGCTCGAAGGTGCGCGGGTCCTTCAGGACGGCGTTGACGTGGGCGCCGCCTTTGTGGGCGAAGGCAGACTCTCCAACGAATGGCGCCCGGTGGTCGTGAGGGAGGTTGGCCAACTCGCTGACGAAGCGGCTGACGTGGACGAGCTGAGCAAGGGCCTGGTCGGGCATGGCACGGACGCCAAGCTTTAGCTGGAGGTTGGGGATGACCGCACACAGGTCGGCATTGCCCGCACGCTCGCCGTAGCCGTTTATGGTGCCCTGGACCATGCAGGCGCCGGCGCGGACGGCCATCACGGTGTTGGCCACAGCCAGGCCAGCGTCGTTGTGACAGTGGATGCCCAGCGGAAGGCTGAACTCTGTCGCCACCCGGGCGGTGATGTCGAAAATTTCATGCGGCAAGGACCCCCCGTTGGTGTCGCACAGGCACAGCCAGTCGGCACCCGCATCAGCGGCAACCTCAAGCGTCCTG
>JANZZA010000624.1 GCA_026419655.1 Armatimonadota bacterium
GGCGATTTTCCACCGACCGTGCGCCCTGACCTGCGCATCTGGGTCTATCACCTGCCCGGCCCTGTGTGGATAGATGACGTTGAGGTGCAGCCGACACGTCAGGGCCCGGCGCCAGGACCGCTACTTAGCTTCGAAACCTACACGCCGGCGCCCTGAGCGACAGTCTGAAGAACTCTGCATGTGAGAGCTGGCTCGCTCAGGGAGAACGACGCCTGGAGTCCGGGGCTATTCACTCTCAGAGGTAAGCGAACCCAAGATAAGCGGTTTGCAACAGTGGCCTCCGCAAGTCATTGCGTAATGCTCTCAAGGGCTGCGACCTGTAAGCTGCTCGGCGCGCCCTGTCAAGAACATGTGCGCTTGTCGTCCGCCGCTGGCCTGGTAGGTCCGGATTCGTTTTGCCTCTACGCGGGGCTTGTTGGGGCGGGCCGCAACAGATATACTGCGGCCAATCCACACAGTACAGCGAGGTCGAATGTTCAGTGCCGCAGAGGGAACGCGTACCGGCTCTCCTGGCGCTGGAAGACGGAACGGTCTTCCGCGGCTGGAATTTTGGGGCACAGGGAGAGCGCAGCGGAGAAGCTGTTTTCAATACGGGCATGACCGGGTACCAGGAGGTCCTCACGGACCCGTCTTACCGCGGCCAGATTGTGGCCATGACATACACGGAAATAGGCAATTACGGCATCAACCCGGAGGATAACGAGTCGTGGCGGCCGTGGGTAGAAGGTTTTGTGGTGCGAGAGTTCAATGCTCGCCCCAGTAACTGGCGGGCGACTGAGACTCTCGACGAGTTTCTAGCACGCCACGGCATCATCGGCATTGAAGACGTGGACACGCGGCGGCTAACAAAGCACCTGCGCACCTACGGCGCCCAGATAGCTGTCATTACCACCGAAACCCTGGACCCGGATGAGGCCGTAGATAAAGCTCGGGCGGCCCCGCGGCTGGTTGGACGCAATCTGGTAGCCGAAGTGACGTGCGACGGGCCGCGGGAATGGTTTGGCGAAGGTTATGAGCTTTCCGCCGCCCACGGCCCGTCAGTGGACATCGGTGCTCGCCCGCCAGCGGCACCCTTCCTTCCAGACCAGCGGCCTACAGTTGTCGTCGTAGACTGCGGAGTGAAACAGAACATCCTCAGGCATCTACACCGGCGCGGAGCACGTGTTATTACCGTGCCAGCCACCTATCCCGAAGACGACATCCTGGCGCTCAAGCCAGATGGCCTTGTCCTGTCCAATGGACCAGGGGACCCGGAAGCCGTCACGCCAGTCATTGAATTGACACGGCGCTTGGTGGGAAAGCTGCCAATCTTTGGCATATGCCTGGGCCACCAGATGCTGGGCCTCGCCCTAGGCGGACGCACCTACAAACTCAAATTCGGTCACCGCGGAATCAATCACCCGGTGAAATATCTTCCCACTGGCGCCGTGGAAATCACTACCCAGAACCACGGGTTCTGTGTGGACATGGACTCGCTGGCTGGTACGGGGATGGAGATCACCCACATCAATCTCAATGACCAGAGCTGCGAAGGGATGCGGCACCGCGAGCTTCCGGTCATGTCCGTTCAGTTTCACCCAGAAGCGGGCGCCGGCCCCCATGACTCTTCCCACCTTTTCGATGAATTCATAGCGACGGTTCGGGCGTTCAAGGGCTGAGCCGGCTGCGGCCCGAAGGCGGGCTATGTGGGCTAGACGGAGGGCGGAACGGGCACGGTGTCGTGAAGGGTTGTGTGGCCGCCGGGCGGGCATTGCTAGGTGGTGCGGATCCGGAGCCACTGTGGCTGCAGGTTTTCAACGAGCCATCAGCAAGGGAAGATCACACGCAGCCTGCACGGAGATTGGCGGAACCTGTCCATGGACGTGCAACTTCTGAGCCGCGTATTGCAGCCCGGCGGGCTGGTGTGGCCTGGCGACCCATCCCTCGGCGTCGAGCAGGTGTACGACCTCTCGCGCGGGGACGCGTGCAACGCCTTTGTGCTGCACCTCTTCGGCCACTATGGTACTCACGTAGATGGCCCGCGGCATTTCAATCCTGAAGGCCCCACCCTCGCAGAGTTGCCTGCTGAGACCTTTTTGTACAGGTCGGTGGCGCTCATAGATCTCCCGTGCTGCGATGAGCAATGCATCAGGCCGGAGGACTTGCAGCGCGCACTACCGAAGAGTTGGCTTTACGACCTGGTCATGATACGTACCGGGTTCGGCGCCCTTCGCGACGCCCAGCCAGAGCGCTACGTCCATCGGTCTCCATATTTGTCTCCCGAGTCGGCCCGGATGATCACGGACGAGCTGCCTACGGTAAGGGCCCTGGCGGTGGACACACTTTCGGTGGGAGCAGTGGGGCATCCGGAAGAAAACTGTGAGACGCACCGCATTCTCTGCGGAGCCGGACGGCAGGACGGACGCTTTGTCCTTATCTACGAAGACGTACGCATGGACCATCTGGGCACCACGCCCTTGCGCGTATGGGGGCTGCCGCTGCTGGTAGAGGGACTGGACAGCGCACCTGTGGTCATGATAGCAGAGCTATAAGATGCCGCACCTGGCAGGCATGGCGTGGTTTCATGTCTGTAGCTGCAGGCTGGAACGCAGAAAGGGAGAGACCACAAATGACCAGGAGGAGCAATACTGCGCCAGGTATGACCCTCCGCGACTTTCTCCTGGCTCTGCTCATTTTGGCGTTTCTGGCCTATCGTTACGCCGAGCGCGTCGCACAGCGCAGGCAGCTCCAGCGGCGGGAAGTGACCATCCATAGGATTCTGCTCGTGCAAGAAGGTCTGGAACGATACGCAGTTGACAATGCGGGACATTTCCCCCCTGATAAGCCAGGCCTGGAGCTACTTATCAAGCCTCCGTCTAACGTAAGGCCCCGGCCGCTGCGCTGGCGCGGACCGTACGTGCCGTCTGCAGAAACGCTGCTGGACGGATGGGGACGGCCGTTCCATTACTGCGACAAGGGCAGCGGTGACCCGCCACGTCCCTATATGTTGTGGAGTCCCGGCGCTGACAACAGCGACGGCGGAACTGGAATGAATGCGGATGTCAATGTGTGGAACCCTGATAGCCTGGTTCCGTAGACGAATGGAAATAGGGCTGGTGCTGGGCTCGCTGGCATTGGCATGGTGTTGCCTTTGCAGCCAACAAGCAGCAGCAGCCGAGAACTCGGCCGCGCCGACCGCGACCGAGGACTTTTCGAGTTTAGGCCATGTCTTGCCCCGCGACCCTGCGTCGGCGCTGAACATTACCCCGCGCTTGGGCACAACCCCTCTCGCCGTGCAGAGCGGAGCCCGGGTGGCGGGGACGGCTCTTAAGTGGACTCTGACTGGCTCCGTTGACGCTATTGCTCTGACAAAGGCTGTATACAAACCGCCGGGTACTGTGACCCTTTGGGTGAAAAACCCACGTGGATCTCCTGTGACCCTCCAACTGCTTGCTGTCGCAATACCGGGCGGTGTTTCGCAATGGCCTGCCCAGGACATCAGCGGGTGCAAAAACTGGACGCGCCTTACGTGGCAGCCAGAAGACGCCGCGCCGGTTGGCCAAGAAGGACAAGAGCAACTGCCTCTGCGGTCACAGCCGTATGCTTTCTTGCCGGTCTGCGAATGGCGCATCGTGGCGGCCAAAGCAAAAGGGAGCGGGCCAGCAGAAATCTACCTCGATGAGTTCTGTGTGGAGCCAGCTTCTGAGCGCCGGTTAGTGGTGCACTCCATACGGCCGGCAGCCTGGCAGATACGGGCCGGAGGTATCGTTACCGCCGAGGTCGAGCTGGAGGATGCAGCAGGGGCAACGGTCTTTGATAAGCCGCGCCTCTGTTTGACGCAGTCAGGTGGACGGATAGTCGCCTGGCAATATTTAGCTGCCGCAGGCCCTGCCGAGGGACGACACAACCTTTCGGTGGAGTTAGCGGTGCCGGCCAGCGCAGCGCCGGGCGACTATGAGCTGCAAGTCACTGCGGCCGCAGCGCAGGTTGACGGGCCAGCAGCAAAAGGCGTCACGGTCAACGTGGTGGGCCCGGCCAGCCCGCCTTCTCCGCCAGTCACGCAGCTCCCTAAAGCCATAGCCGACCTCACCGGGCGCCGGACCACCGACTGGCGCCTTTCCCCTACCCGCGTGTACTTCGTGCCTGCGTGCGCAAATTTCGACGCCCACGGCCTTTCTCCGGACGTTGCGTTGCCCGATGGCCAGCGCTGCTGGGATGGCCTGGACGAAATGCTCAACGCAGTGGTGCAGCACGACCCAGAAGGGATGGCCGTGCTGCAAGTCTTCGTGGGCGTGACGCCGGCCTGGCTTGCCGCTCATCCAGACGACTGTGCGAAATTCCTGCCAGAGACGCAAGATTTCGCTGCGTCGCCCCGGCTGCGCCGGCTACCGTCCTTTTCATCGGCGGCATGGCGGCAAAGGGCAGCGGCTGACCTGGCTGATCTGGTGCGACACGTCGAAGCTTCCCCATGGGCCGGCCTGATACTCGGCTACGTCATTTGTGCCGGCGATGGCACGTGGGCAATGCCTGCAAGTCGTGGCACGCCGCTGCCCGACTACAGCGCCGCCGCTGTTTCGGACTTCCGGGCCTGGCTGCGCGGTAAATACCAGACCCTTCCTGACCTGCGCACGGCATGGGGCCAGGCCCGACATCCTGTCCTGGAATTGCTAAAGGACCTCCCGCCAGACGAGCCGCGACCCGTTATGGCATGGGATGACGCCACGCTGCCCAAGCCTGAGAGACGTCTCACAGCCCCCACCGCGCTGCTGGAGCCGCCCATGTTTCAGGACGTGGTTGACAGCGCCCTGTTCATGGCCGACCAATCGGCCGCGGCGGCCGCAGAACTTGTCCGGGGGGCCAAGCAGCACACTAGGCTGCCAGTAGGAATTCTCTATGGCGGGTGGCTAGCCGATTCTCAGGACCCTGTACGATTGGCGACGGGGCATCTGGCACTCGGCAAATTGTTGCGGTCGCCCGACGTGGACTTTTTGGTTTTCCAAGGCCAAGTGACATGCGTGGGCTGGCTCGCGCCCTTCGCGTCAATCCAGTTCCACCACAAACCATGGCTCGTCCAGATAACCAGCACCAAAGAGAATCCAGACGAAGAGCCACGCGACAAGATTGCGCTAGCCTTTGCAGCCGGGGCGCACGGCGTCAGTGCGCCAGCCGGATCCTCGCAAATGGCGGCCGTCTGGAAGGCGATTCAGGAAGGTGGAATCTGTCTCTTATACACATCT
>JANZZA010000645.1 GCA_026419655.1 Armatimonadota bacterium
TGAGCTTCACGAGGCAGCTCAGCTAATGAAGCTCACTCGCCGCGACGACCTGGAGGCTATGTTTGCCGTTGCTGGGGCTGTGAAGCAGCGCATCTACGGCAACCGGGTGGTGCTTTTTGCGCCGCTTTACGTATCTAATGAGTGCACAGGGAACTGCCTCTACTGTGGCTTCCGGCGCGACAATCAGCTCCTCAAGCGCCGCACTCTGACGCCTGATGAAATCGCCACGGAAGTCCGCTGGCTCATTGACCATGGCTACAAGCGGTTGCTGCTGGTTTTTGGCGACCATCCAAAGAATCGCGTCGAAGCGATGGTTGAAGCTGTCCACGCCGTCTACGCCACTCGCACTGACCACGGCGAGATACGCCGCGTGAACGTCAATGCCGCGCCGCTCTCCTATGAGGACTTCTGCAAGCTCAAGCCGGCAGGCATTGGTACCTTTCAGGTGTTCCAGGAAACCTACCACCGGCCGACCTATGAATGGGTTCACGCCGGCGGCCCCAAAGCTGACTACGACTGGCGCCTCACGGTCTGGGACCGCTGTCTGCCCGCCGGAATAGACGACATGGGCCTGGGGGTGCTTTTCGGGCTATATGACTGGCGCTGGGAGGTCCTGGCGCTACTGGAACACGCCCGTTATCTGGACCGCACTTACGGGGTAGGGCCGCATACCATTTCTGTGCCGCGGATTGAGCCTGCCCTTGACGCGCCGCTGGCTGCCAATCCGCCGTCGCCAGTGAGCGACGAAGATTTCCTTAAGCTGGTGGCCATTCTCCGCCTGGCTGTGCCTTACACCGGAATGATTCTCAGCACGCGCGAATCGCCGCAGATGCGCAGTGCCTGCTTGCGCATTGGAATCTCGCAAATCTCCGCTGGCTCGCGCACTTCTCCAGGCGGCTATACCGAGGAACATCCTGACGACCCCGACACCCGCCAGTTCGAGATAGGCGACCACCGCAGCCTCGACCAGGTAATGTATGACCTTTGCGCCGAGGGCTACCTGCCGAGTTTCTGCACGGCCTGCTATCGGTCGGGGCGCACGGGCCAGGATTTCATGGCCCTTGCCAAGCCCGGCGAGATTCACAACTACTGTCTTCCCAATGCTCTCCTGACCTTTAAGGAGTACCTGCTAGAC
>JANZZA010000647.1 GCA_026419655.1 Armatimonadota bacterium
TGAGCTTCACGAGGCAGCTCAGCTAATGAAGCTCACTCGCCGCGACGACCTGGAGGCTATGTTTGCCGTTGCTGGGGCTGTGAAGCAGCGCATCTACGGCAACCGGGTGGTGCTTTTTGCGCCGCTTTACGTATCTAATGAATGCACAGGGAACTGCCTCTACTGTGGCTTCCGGCGCGACAATCAGCTCCTCAAGCGCCGCACTCTGACGCCTGATGAAATCGGAACGGAAGTCCGCTGGCTCATTGACCATGGCTACAAGCGGTTGCTGCTGGTTTTTGGCGACCATCCAAAGAATCGCGTCGAAGCGATGGTTGAAGCTGTCCAGGCCGTCTACGCCACTCGCACTGACCACGGCGAGATACGCCGCGTGAACGTCAATGCCGCGCCGCTCTCCTATGAGGACTTCTGCAAGCTCAAGCCGGCAGGCATCGGCACCTTTCAGGTGTTCCAGGAAACCTACCACCGGCCGACCTATGAATGGGTTCACGCCGGCGGTCCCAAAGCCGACTACGATTGGCGCCTAACCGTCTGGGACCGATGTGTGCCAGCGGGCATAGATGACATGGGCCTGGGCGTGCTTTTCGGGCTATACGATTGGCGCTGGGAAGTGCTGGCGCTGCTGGAACATGCGCAGTACCTGGACCGGGTTTACGGCGTGGGGCCGCATACCATATCTGTGCCGCGCGTCGAACCGGCCCTCGGCGCGCCGCTGGCTGCCAATCCGCCGGCGCCAGTGAGCGACGAAGATTTCCTTAAGCTGGTGGCCGTTCTCCGCCTGGCTGTGCCTTACACGGGAATGATTCTCAGCACGCGCGAATCACCGCAGATGCGCAGTGCCTGCTTGCGCATTGGAATCTCGCAAATCTCCGCTGGCTCGCGCACTTCTCCAGGCGGCTATACCGAGGAACATCCCGACGACCCCGACGCCAGGCAATTCGAAATTGGCGACCATCGCAATCTGGACCAGGTAATGTACGACCTTTGCGCCGAGGGCTATCTGCCGAGTTTCTGCACGGCCTGCTATCGGTCGGGGCGCACGGGCCAGGATTTCATGGCCCTTGCCAAGCCCGGCGAGATTCACAACTACTGTCTTCCCAATGCTCTCCTGACCTTTAAGGAGTACCTGCTAGACTACGCTTCGCCCCAGACCCGCGCCGAGGGCGAGCGGGTCGTCCGTCAGCACCTCGAGACGATCGAGTCGGCAGAGCTGTACGGAGAGACCCAGCGCCGGCTGGAGCTTCTCGAACAGGGGGCGCGAGATGTTTACTTCTGAGTGGGAGGAGCGGTTCCAGGGGAAGCGCTTTGAAAGTTCTGGGGGAAACCCTTTGAAAAGGGTTCCCCCCCAGACCCCCTTCCCAAACTTTCTGTACTGCTTCCGGCGCCCGCCTGAGATCGGCCGCCGCTGGAAAGTGAGAAACAGTGAGAGTAGCGAAGAGATATGACCGCGCGTGAGATTGAGGAAATGATACTGGCGACAGGC
>JANZZA010000672.1 GCA_026419655.1 Armatimonadota bacterium
GGCTTAGCGCCGGGGCTGGGGATAAGCTCGAAGTAGCGCAGGACAATCTTGTGCTGGCCTGCGTTGGGGTCGGAGCCATCGGGCAGGGACAGGTAGACAGCATTTGCCCAGGTGGCCCAGATGCCTCTCGTGCGGTTGCCCCAGGGGCCGCCAATGAGCGTGAGGGGCTTGCCGTCAACGGTCAGCGTCGGCGACATGATTGGGTGCTCTGGCCTGTCGGGGAAGACACCTTCCTGCGCCCAGGTTTCCTGCGCGTCGCCATTTGTGTAGGGTCCCCACGGGCCTGTTAGCAGTTTCTCGCAGGCACGCACCGCAAAGCCGCCGCCTGTTAGTGCCCGAAACTGCCGCATGTAGCCTGCACCCACCTGCCACTGGTCGCACCACGGGTTCATCTTTTCGAGGAGCTCCGGGGAAAGGGGAAGCCAGCTCGTGATGGTTGTATACGGGCGCAACCCCGCGGCCCGCACCTCCTTGGCCCGCCGTATGTACTCTTCAACAAACTCAGGGCCTATCTCGTCGCTTATCTTGCAATAAACTGGCCGGTAACCGTGGCTCTCCCAGAAGCGGGCCAGCTCGGAGAAAAAGTAGATAAGGATCTGGCGGGCCTCGGGGCTATCGGCCGGGAAGGGCTGGCCGCTAATAGCCCGGGCGCTCTCTACCACCGCCCAGTCAGCGTCCACGCCGTAATATGTGCTCAGGCGCCGCAGGCCATATCGAAGAGGAAGTTCCACAAAGGGTCTGAGTGCAGAGAAATCGAGCTGAGGCTTAGCGGTCACGCCGATGGTGCCTGGGGCGGCAGCAGCAGCCTCAGCCAGGGGCTGGCCCGTGCCTGCCACTTTTGTGTACGGCACAAGCTCCCAGGCATTGAAAAGCCAGGTGTTGCAGGTGGTGCCCAGGTCGGCCAGCACGCGCAGATGAGCCTCCAGCCGGGCCAGGTTTTCCGGCCTGGGGTCATAGCCCCCGGCAAGCCAGAACACGCTCGGATAGTACGGCTCAAACTCGAAATTTGGCTCTTTTGGCATCGAGCAGGGCCATACTCGTGCCCGAAGGAGGGCGTGTGTCTCCTGCGCCGCCGAGCGGACAACTACTCGCCCCTCATGGCTGCCGGCGGCAAGTTTGCCGGCATCAATGCGCACCCACAGGCGGACAACTTCATCTGACGCCTCCACGTGCTGGGCGGGCACCAAGCGAAACTCGCGCTCGACAAAAACCTCCGCCGGCAGGCCTTCAAGCGAGAAGTAAACGCTGTCGCTCCCGGTTGGAGCAAGCTCGAAGTTAAGCGTTTCGCGTTCTCCGCGAGCCAGGTGCAGCGTTACGCTGGTGGGACGGATTTCAAGCCCCGGCGCTGCGAAAACCGTGCTCAAAGCGAAGAGAAATGTCAGCGCGCCCACCTCCTAACAATGAGCTGATGCGGCAACGGATTATTCCTCTTGTTTGAGGCCCCTCCCTTTGGCAGGCCGCGCAAGGCCGAAGTAGGAAACCCGGGAGCTTTTCTGACGCCGGGATTCCATAAACGATTGGCTGGAGCAAACCAACTAAAAGAAGGCCTTTAACACCGCTTTCACCATGGGGCCACCTGGCGTATATCTCGACGAAGCCAACCTTTTCCGGGACATGGCCATTGCGATTGCCACAAAAGCCGTCGCAGGGCTAGCTGAGCTGCGGGAAGCAGCGTACAGAGGCACGAGCCAGACTTCTTACCAGCGTCCGTTTCCTGAGGCGACTGAGATGGCTCCTGGAACAGTCACTTAACGAGGGGCGGTGCGCTTGTGATGCGTCAGGTGAGACAGCGCAGGGACGTGGCCTTGAAGATGGCGTAAACGCTCTCGCCAGGTCGCAGGCCCATAGCCTCGGCGGAGTGAAAAGTCACCTCAGCCGCAAGGAGCAGTTCCTCGCACCGCACAGTTACGCGCACGGTCGGGCCGAGGTAGGTGAGGGCCTCGATGTGACCGCGCAGGACGTTGAGAGCTGACCCGGCAACAGGCTCGCGGCTCAGGGTCACATCGGTAGGCAGTACCACCGCCGCTGTTTCGCCTGTAGCCCGGTCTGCGGAGAAGAGTTCCACCGAGCCCACGGCAATTCGGGTCAGCCCATCGGGCAAGACCGTCGCCTGGCCGTAGAAGAGGTTCAAGCCCAGGAAGTCAGCGACAAAGGGATCGCGAGGGGCATCGAGGATTTCCTCACGGGTGCCTACCTGGACGAGCTGGCCCTCCCGCATGACAGCGATGCGAGTGCCAAGGGTAAGAGCATCCACCGGGTCGTGGGTGACAACAACGGTAGGCAAGCCCAGTTCCTCGACCAGGCTCTTGAGAAAAATACGCACGGACGCGCGGGTTTGCATGTCAAGAGCAGCG
>JANZZA010000673.1 GCA_026419655.1 Armatimonadota bacterium
AGATGTGTATAAGAGACAGGACCATAACATCGCGAGAGCACAAAAGACCACAAGCACCGGCGCACAGAGAGCCTGCACGGCCATTAGCCAGCCGCGCTCAAGCCCTGCCCCATACTGAACCGCCATAGCGATGCCACCGACGCTCACAAAGGCGGCAATGGCAAGCAGCCAGCTCCTGGCTCTATCTGTTAGTCTTGGCGCCGCCATACGGGTCATCAGCGCCACAATGGCCACCGCAACAGGCAGAAGGACCGTGTTATACAGCGTCGGCGAAGGGGAAAGCCCGGCCATCGGCAGGGACATGCCGGCGAGGACAAGCGCGGCAATGACTGCCATAGCCCCCACGCACCAACCTGTGGCAACCTCTCGGGTAGCGCCATAAGCCTCCTCTTCTCCGGAAGCCTCCCTAGCGTCCGACTCTCTCCCACCAGGTGCCCCTCTGGAGACAGATGCAGTCCCGCCAGCGCCCTCGACGGCGGCGGAATCAGACGCTACCGGAAAGGTTTCCCACACTGGAACGCCGGCGGCTGAAACCACCTCATATAAGGTCCACTTCCGCCACGACCCCCAGCGGGCGACCATAACAGAAGCGCCAACAGCCGCCGCGCCCAGCAGAACCGTCAGGAGCGCGTATTGCATGAGTCGCTCGCCGGCGACGTAGGCATGGACGCTGGCGCCGGCCAGGGCGCCGCTGCGGGCCAGGTAAGAGCCATAAAGCACAGTCAGGAAGCTGGCCATGGCCGTCACAGCCGCTGGCGGGAGCCAGCGGTCATCCCGCTGCGCAAGCCAGAGACAGTGAACGGTGACCGCCGCAAGCACCCACGGGACGAAAGACGTATTCTCCACCGGGTCCCAGGCCCAGAAGCCGCCCCAGCCGAAGGTCTTATATGCCCACTCGGCACCAAAGCCGTTGCCAGCAGTCAGCGCAAGCCAGCCCACAAGCACCCAGGGTCGGACCTGCTGAGGCCAGGTGTCGGGGCGCCGGTCCAGCAAAGCCCCTACCGTAACAGCATAGGGTACCGCAAGCAAAGCATAGCCGAGGAATAGCATGGGCGGGTGAATCAGCATCATGGGGTGCAAGAGCATTGGATTCATGCCGCCGGTTGCCCCGGGCCGGGGCGGCCCAAAGGGGTTGTCCATGGCCACCATGCCCAGCAGACAGCCCTCAATAGCCAGGAGAACGCCGACGGCACGGGGCATCGCTGCAGGACGGAGGAAAAGAGCCACAACGGCCGCCTCAAAGGCCCACAGCAGCAGCCCACCGGCCTGCCCAGCCCACACCGCCGCTAACCGGTATCCCAGCGCCGCGTCTTTAGGGGCCGCATGCTCGACTGCGTAAACCACCCTCGCGTCAGCCCGTGCCACAAGCACCATCAGTATGAAGAATCCGGCGGCGCAAAAAGCTGCGGTTAGGGCCTGCGCGCCCCGAAGGAGCCTGGCGGATTTCGGCCGCCAGAGCGCCAGAGCCGCCCCTGCCCACGCACTCACCGCCCCTGCTAAGACGCTATAAAGCCCTACCTGCGGCACCCAAAAGCCCCCGTCGCAAAAGTACCACGAAAAAGTCTATGAAAAGAGACTGGCGGGCAGGCCTGTTGAAAGGTTCCCCATGTGCCCCCGAGAATGCTCGTAGTTCCTAACGGAGACGCACCGCCATCCCGCTGCCAGTAGCTTGCTATCCCTGCGGGATGACGTGATAGTAATCGGGCCCGCAGCCCGGCGGCGGCTTTTCGCGGTGATACCATTTCGCGTGGCCATCGAGGAAGGCGATGTTGGCGCCATCGTTGTGGCGGTGCCTAGCGAGCACAACCCAGCCGGTTTTATAGCCGTCGAAAAAGGCCGTGGTCTCTGAAGGCAGCGGTATTTGCGAAAGCGAAATTATCGGCCCAGGCGGCATGCCAGGAACCAGGTACGCAAAAGCCGCCTTGTTCCAGGCGTAACTGTACCGGCCCAGTCCTGGCATGTTTGAAAAATCTACCTCGCCCACCCGGTCACTGGGGCAAAACCTTATCTGACGGTTTTTCACGTATGGCTCGACAAGCTCTACCGTGGTCCAGAACAGACTCCAGTCCGGAAAGCCACCTATCGCCGGAGGCAGGGTTTCGTCATAGTCCTGGGCATACATGAGCGTTGCCAGCGCATATTGCTTGAGATTTGACAGACAACTTGCCTGTCTCGCCTTCTCCCTGGCCCTGGAGAACACGGGAAACAAAATCGCCGCCAGGATTGCGATGATGGCGATGACCACCAGAAGCTCAATCAAAGTAAAGCCGGTCCGTCGCGCCTGCTTGCCCATCCTCCGAAGCCTCCCGCCCTCCTTATTCCGTTACAATCATAGCAAACAACGGCTCTCTTAGTTAGCAGGTTCCAGGGCGAGCGCGGACTGGTCATGAGGAAACACGGGTGCCATCCAGCAGCCAGCCACTATCGGCAATCGCTCTCTGCCAGCCAGACAATCCCTTATGTGGCGGAAGCGGCGCGAAAAAGCACGGGAAACGCGTCTAGGGCATAAACGTCTCCAAGGAGTATTTCCCTCGTCAGGGGGAACCCCCCTTTGGGCAAAAAGCGGGGTTCCCCCTGTACCCCCTCCCCGTAAATGCTCCAGTCCCTGGCGGAGAGACGCGGCCGCCGGGGTCTGCGGGCAAGGGCTACGGGTGCCGCTGGCTGTGCGGGCAATGGTTGCTTGCGGGCCGGATTTTTCGGCACGCGCCGCTGGCCAGCGCCGCGCAGGGGTAACGGCGCGGCGACTGCATCAACAGCGCTGCGCATGTATCTATACGTGCCGAAAAATCCGGCCCCCAGTCCAAAAAGTTTGGGAAGGGGGCCTGGGGGGCAACCCTTGTCAAAGGGTTCCCCCCAGAGGCAGCTTTTTCCGAGACTTACTGTGGCTCCAGCACAACCAGGTCCTTCTTGCGAGCCTCCGGCGTCACGGAGAGCCTTTCCACCTTGCCGCCGCGGTACACCCCCTCGACGACCGTTTTCAGCGGCGCATGGAGCCTGAACTCCACGTCCCAGTTTTTCGGCCATGCGGGGAAAAGATACAGCCTTTCCCTGTCCCATTGCAGAAGCATGGTCTGAAGGGTCATGATTCCGTTAGCGCCGTGGTCCTGGTCGGGGACCCAATCGAAATTTGGCCCCCAGAAGGCCGGGAAGCGCTGGCCGGGGTTTTTCATGCCGAACCTGGCAGTCACCAGGTCGGCCGCCTCCTTCGCCAGACCCAAAAAAGCTGCCTGAGTATCATCCTGCTGCCATCCCCAGTGGCCCTTTATCTCCCGCCGCGCGAAGGTCTCCCGCGCGACTTCCAGGTCAGGCTTTCCCACCCCGTAAAGGCGGAAGGGGAAAACCGCGTACAGCTCCGGGTTTTCTACATTAGCCCTGCCGGCAAGTATTTCCGCGGCCGGGGCAAGGACTGTCTTTCCATCAGCCTGCCTGGTCGGCACGGGTGGCAGTTCGCTCAGCAGCCGCCGCCATTTCTCCCGCTGTCCCTGGCTGGTCAGTTCCTCCGGCAGCGCCAGCAGGCCCTCTATCACAAACTTCAGCCCGGCAATGTCCGGCAATGGATTTATTACATCCTGCCATGTCTCCAGGGCCTGCGCAGGCTTGAGAAGCAGCTTGCCGTTTTCATCCCGGCCGTAATGCTGGTCGTAGAAGTCAATCACCGCGCCGGCGATGGGCAGCAGCGTTTCCCGCGCAAAAGCCTCGTCGCCCGTAAAGGCAAAATAGTCCAGCATCATCGCCGAGAGTTCCAGCCCGCCGCTCCAGTACCAGCGGATATAGGTATTGTCCACGTGGGAGACGTGCTTTCCAGCGCGGTCCCAGCCGTAATTCTCCGTTGCATAGGCGCCCCAGAAGTACATCGTCTCCGGGAAAAAGGCGCCCTCGTGGCCAAAGTAAACTTTCGTCCGTTCCTGACAGAAAGGCAGCGCCCGCCGATACATCTCAAACAGCGGCCGCATCATCTCAAAATCGCCGCTTGAGAGCATCGGCCAGTAGGGCAGGCGGGTGTTCTGGAACCAGTACGGCCCGCCCCAGAGCAGGTAATCCGCATCCACCTTTTGGTCGCCTTCCACCGCGTCCACGGTGAATATGGAGCCGTTGAACTTGATCGGATAGGTGCCGCGCCCTGCGCAGGCGCTAATGAAGCGCTGAAGGATGTAGCCCTGAGTGACGTCAAAGGTGTCCCCGGCCAGGTCCGCCGAGGCCACAACCCTGCCATTGAGATACAGCCGCTGCTCGCCCGTGGCCGCATCATAGGTCGCCGCCACATGCACCCATTCCCCCGGCCGCAGCCGCGCATCGTAGTTCAGTGTCCGCGGCTCGATAATCATGCGCAGCGAGTTTCCCGGGTAGGTATCAATCATGTAGCCATTGGCCGTGCCCGCCTTGGTCTTATCAATGATTCGCCCGCCCGCAGGCCCGATGGCGTCAGGGGCAATCCAGGCGTCCATGGTCACGGCATCCGTGAGCCGCAGAGCGGGGTCATCGGCCACTTCAACCCATCCCTCGCCCACAAACCGCGCCGCCCGTACGCCGTCCTTCTCGCCCTCCTCCACTCGCCCGACTATCCGCGCATGAAACCGGTCGCCCGCAGCATTGCGGAAGCCCCCGTTTTCTGGCGCCCCAAGGTCAAAATCCAGCAGGAGGCCGTCAACCGGTGGCCGGGCAGCCATATCCTGCGCCAGGGCCGCAACCTCTTCCTGGCTTAGCGCCCGGCTCCAGACTCGCGCCCGCGCCATCAGCCCAAGAAACTGGTTGGCTCCGTCGCTACATGCACCAATCCGCAGCGGCAGCTCGTTGGGGGCCATTTTCTTGCTTGCCACAGGCCCCTCAACCCGTATCCAGCTCCGGCCCCAGAACTCTGCCCACCACCTGCGATGCTCCGCCCGCGCCTGCTCCAGTGCCACCTTGTCCACTTCCCGCACCAGCTCTTCCAGGCGCTCCACCCAGGCCTGCTCAGTAGGCGTCTGGGCCGTGAGGCAGTAGACCGAGAGCCTTTGCTGCGTGGCGGGCGCCCTGCTGCGCAGCCCCGCTGGGCCATCGCTCACCAGCCCAGGCCCCTTCATAAGCCCCCCGAAAGTGCGGTTGAGCAGCGGATCGGCATCGCGTCCAATCCAGCCCTCCATCCCCTGCCGCCGCAGCGTGTCTTCCCAGATTGAAGTGCGGTTTCGATGAAACCAGACCACCCGGTCGCGCTGGCCCTCCAGAACCGTGTCGGGGTAAACGTAGACGGGGTACGGCGCTCCGTTGAGGCCGTAGGCACTGAACATTTCCGGGCCCTGTATTTGCCGTTGCTCGGTGCGCCACAGCTCCAGGGCTGCCCCCATCATGAACCTGCGCTTGCTCTCGGCCTCGACGTGAACCACCGGCCGATTGGCGTCCACCCAGACCCGCATTTCCAGCGTATCATCACCGCGCACGGCCCTGATTTCTATATCGCCTTCCCGCAGGCGCAGCGTCTGGAAAAGCACTGCCCCCTCAGCCACCGGATTGGGCGTCACCTTGACCCTCACGCGCCCAAGCTTTACAAGCCTACAATTCTCGTCCCACGCATCGGTCTTGCTGATGTAAAAAACGAGATCCCCGCTCTCTTCAACCCACACATTCAGCCCGATGTCGCCATTGCCCAGCGGCATCGAGCCCGACGAATCCTTGCTCGGTCCTTCCCAGACAACGTTATACCTGTCCAAAGGACTCACCTGCTCTTTACCTTGGCCGCGCTCGGCAGCGATAGGGGCCGCCCAGGACCACGACGCGTAGGCGGCCACTCCTGCAACCAGCCCGAGTAATGCCCACGACCTCATTGCCACCCTGCCGCTCCTTGCTCTATCGCTTCAAGTGACACAACGAAGAACGGGTTTCCTGGGGGACTCCCTTTGAAAAGGGTTATCCCCCAGACCCCCTTCCCAAACTTTTTCATCCTGTTCCCACCGCCCCGCCTGACCGCCGCCTAGCGGTGGACTGTGCGATTGATTACCTCGGTCTGCTCTTCTGGCGACAGGTCAACAAACCGCGCGCTGAAGCCGGCGACCTTCACCAGGAGATGAGGAAAGCGGTGTGGCTCGCGCTGCGCCTCAAGCAGCGTCTCGCGGTCCACCATGCTCACCTGCATCGCCATCACGCCTAGATCCACGAAAGCCTTCAGGAAGGCTGCAAATTTGGCTCTACCGCTGGGCGTTGTCAGCGCCGCGGGGTCGAAAGTAAGGTCAACCACAGAGCCGTTAGGGAAGCAGGTAAAGTCAATGGCGCTGAGAGACCGGAGCACTCCTGTCGGGCCATTGCGGTCGGTGCCCCAGGCCGGGTCGAGATTGCGGGTGTAGGGCTGACCGGCAAGGCGTCCATCGGCCCCCGCCCCGACAAACTTGCCCAGATGCAGATTGGCAACAAAGGAATACAGCGCTAGCTGCCAGCGCCCGCCCCGTGGATTGGTGCGATAGTGAAAGGCCCTGTATAGCTCCTCGGTCACCCAGCGGGCGTGGCGGTCAACGGTCTCATCGCCGTTGCCCCATTTCGGCGCCCTCAGAAGGCGCCGCCGCAGGTCCTCGGCGCCCGAGAAGTTCGACCGCAGCGCTTCCACCAGCTCCCCCATTGTGGCGGCGCCGTCCTCAAACACACACCGCTCGATGGCCGCCAGGGAATTAACCACGTTCGGCAGGCCTGAGACTATGCATCCGGTGAGATTGTAGTGCGCGCCCCCGGCACATACGTCAACCCCGCGCGCAATGCAGTCGTCTATGAAGAGCGACATCATGGGATAGCGCCGGTTTTCGCAATGGGACTGGTCCACGCTATTGACCAGCTCCACCAGGCGGTCGGCCACATAGCCAAGCTGCGCAAGGAATGCTCGCCGCACATCTTCCATGGACCGCATCTGGTCAGGCGGCGGCGTCGCCAGCCCAAGCTGCTGACCTGCAAGCAGCGACCGGCCCTCATTTAGCGCCATCTCCAGCACCAGGGGCAGATTCAGGTAGCTCGCGTTGGGGTGGAACGCTTCGCGCCCCGGAACGGTGTTCTCGTAGCAACACGAGCATATATAGTCCCGCGCATCCTCCAGCGACCGGCCATGCTTGATCATCGCCGGCACCAGGACCTCGTCGTTGACTATGGGAAAACCCAGGCCGCCGATGACATAGTTTGCGGCCAGCTCCCAGTAGCGCTCCGGGGCCTCCCGGTGCAGCCGCACTGAAAGATACGGTGCCGGCATGGCTATGCGCAGCGACGCCTCCATTATCAGCTCCGTCAGCTCATTGGACGCATCCACGCCAGCCGGCGTCACTCCGCCGAGACTCCCGTGGCTCCCGGGCGTGGCAGGCTGATGCCAGGTGTAGTAGTCCACGTGGCGGAAATTCAGCAGGAAAATCTCCAGCAGCTCCAGGGCCTGGGCACGGGTCAGCACGCCCCGCTCTATATCTCGCCGGTAATACGGCAGCAGGTACTGGTCGGGCCTGCCCAGCCCAAGGCCGCCGCCTGGACAGCAGCCGCCCATCTCAACCGTCACCAGGATGTACCCCAGCCAGTAGGCCTGCAGGGCCTGGCGGAAGGTCTGCGCCGGAAACTCCGGCACCACGCTCAGCACCTCAGCACTCTCCCGCAGGTCGGCCGCCCAGGCCTCATCATCGGTCTGCTCGGCAAGCGCCAGGGTCGCTTCGCGATACCGCCGCGCGTAGGTGAGAATGTTGTCGCAGGAGATTAGCGCGGCCTGATAAAAGGCACGCCTGGGAGGGTCGTCGGCGCCGGAGCGCCCGAGCGCAGCCAGTCGCTCTTCAATCCTCGCACGGATACCGGTTACCCCCTGGCTGAGGATGTCGTCCAGGCCCGGGGTGATATGACCCTCGAAGCAAGCCGCGATATATACCCCGGCGTCGCGCAGCCTCCCGCAGGCCTCGGTGGGAGGCGTCTGGCCCACCCTGCTATGCCGGTCGGCCTGCAGCGCCGGAAGCATCAGGTTGAAAAGAAACGGGTCCTCACCGCCCACCAGGAGCGCGTCGCGCTCCAGCGTCACCGGCGCGTGCTCCACGACGTGCTTCATCGCCAGTGCCCGCGACATGGCAGGGTCCTGGTCTTCATAGCGCAACAGGATTTCTTTCGCTTTTTCGGCAATGCGTGTGTACTCCGGCGGCTCGGTCCGCTGTTCATAGCCCATGGCAAACCGCTGCTCGCGCAGCCGAGCAGACCGCGGCGTACTGCAGTCAGGGGCTGACCCTGGAACGCGGGTGTAAAAATCGCACGCCTGTGAAACGCTGGTGTGGGCCAAGGCACTCGTCTCCCATGACGTGGTATTCGCGCTAAAGACAGTCCCCTCCAAAGCCGCAGGCCTTTGTGTGCTCCTGTTTAGTCACGAAGTAATTCAGGCTGCCCTTCCGAGCGCGGCGGGCCCGAATAATCCTACGTCCTCCCACCAGTACCAGCAACCCCTTTTCAGAGGGGGCCCTCTAGGGCAGGGGGAACCCCCCTTTGGGCAAAAAGCGGGGTTCCCCCTGCACCCCCTCCCCGTAAATGCTCATACTCCCTGGCGGATGTGCACAAACACCAGACCCGCGGAGGACAGAGGGGCCATGGCGGTGGGGGGCATATCTTTGGGTGGGCCGGATTTTTCGGCGCGCCAGTGAGACGGCTGCCCGGCGAAACCTCTCGGCGCCCCGCTGTCACTGGCAGGCGGGTTGGAGGACTCTCTCGCGCCGAAAAATCCGGCCCGCTCACAGCCTGAAAAAGTTTGGGAAGGGGGTCTGGGGGGCAACCCTTTTCAAAGGGTTCCCCCCAGAAAAGGCAGGGGGAACCCCCCTTTGGGCAAAAAGCGGGGTTCCCCCTGCACCCCCTCCCCGTAAATGCTCGTGCTCCCTGGCGGACATGCACAAACACCAGACCCGCGGAGGACAGGGGGCCATGGCGGTGGTGGGCATATCTTTGGGTGGGCCGGATTTTTCGGCGCGCCAGTGAGA
>JANZZA010000148.1 GCA_026419655.1 Armatimonadota bacterium
GTATCCTGCCACGGGCTTACCCACGGGCCGATTACTTCCGAAACGGCCTGGCAAGAGGTTGCTGAGGCCCGCGTCGTCCTCGAAGAAACCCTCGGCATGCCCGTGAAAATTTTCTGCGTGCCCGGAAATAACGATAATCACCCGGCTGCAGCGGCAGTCGCACAGCAGGCGGGCTATAAGGCTATCCTCACCATCTATGACCGCGTGAACACCCTGGAGAGCGACCTTTTTGCCCTTGGCCGCGTGCCGCTGCATAGCGAATATCCGCCGCCCTTTTATTCGGCCTTTGACCCCTACAAGCGACTTCACCAGGCCATGGACCTTGGCGGCTGGGTGATTGATTACTGCCACTGCCCGCTACCGGGGAGAGCCATACATCCGTGGAAGGACTGCACCCTGGAGCAACTTGAGGAACGGTTTGAGACGGTGCTGCGGGTTGGCGGCGGCGACGTCTGGCTGGCAGAGCCGAACGAAGTGGTGGATTACCTTTCCCAGGCCCAGGCAAACAGTTCCGACAACGTCTAAGGGCGGCACCCAAAAGCTTCGGAAGCAAGGCTCGGGCAGAACCCTTTTCAAAGGTGACTGCTACAAGACCATCGCTTCACGAGTTGAGCGGCGCCCATGTAATGTGACTTGTGGGCGCAAACCTGTCGCGTACACGGACTGGCAGCAATGTCCAGGCGAGTTTTTAAAGCGTCACCGTAGGGAATTGTCGCAAAATCTCGCGTACGCTCATCGAAAGCGGGGAAAGTGTAGCACGCCCCGTGGTTCCTGCCTTTTACCCGCTATGGCGTCTGGTGCCGGTCGAACTCACTCTCGCAGCAGGCCCGAGGGAGATTCCTCGGCAGTTTGCTCCAGCAGATAGGGTTTTCGATTGCCCGTATGGCCAGTTGGCAGGGGAGTCCGGGAACAGTTATTCTTGGCCTCGGTGATGTGGAATGAGGCCCGTGGCCGCAGTAGTCCTGGCCGCCGGGGAAGGCACGCGCATGAAATCCGACCTGCCCAAGCCGCTCATTGCCGTATGCGGGCGGCCAATGTTGTTCCATGTGGTCGACGAGCTATTGCAGGCCGGTGTGGAAAAAGTTGTGGTTGTAGTCGGCGCGCGGCGGGAGCAAGTCGTTAACGCGCTGTCCAGCTACCAGGTCGAAGTGGTTGTCCAGGACCCGCCCCGCGGCACCGGCCACGCCGTGCTCTGCGCCGAGACCGCGTTTCGGGATTTCGACGGGGACCTCCTTGTTACCTATGCCGACGTGCCGCTGCTCCGAGCCGAAACGCTCCGGAAATTGCTCGACACCCACCGCGCTACCGGCTCCGCCGCCACCGTCCTCACAGCTTTCTACGACAACCCCACCGGCTACGGGCGCATAGTCCGGGACGCCAGCGGCCGCTTCTGCAAAATCGTTGAAGAAAAAGAGGCCTCCGATGATATCCGCGCCATCCGAGAAATCAACACGGGCGTCTCAGTATTTGACGCCAGGCCTATGTTTGCTGCCCTAAAGAAAATCAAGCCCTCTGCCGTCAAAGGCGAGCTGTATCTTACTGACGCAATCGAGATTCTGGCGCGAGAGGGCCACGAAGTGATTGCCATCCCGGCCGACGACTCCACCGAAGTCCTGGGCATCAACGACCGTATCCAACTGGCCCAGGCAGAAGCCATAGCCCGCCAGCGGGTGCGGGAGCAACTGATGCGTGAGGGTGTGACAATGCTCGACCCCGCTTCCACCTTCATTGACGCCGGAGTCCTCATCGGCCGCGACACTGTCCTGTATCCGGGCGTGCACATCCTTGGCCAGTCCAGCATAGGCGCCCGCTGCACCATTGGTCCCAACGCCTTTATCCACAACAGTAGCGTCGGCGACGATTGCACGGTGCTGGTGGGGGCCGTAGTCCGCGATAGCCAGGTCGGCGCCGGCTGTAGCCTTGGCCCTTATTGTCACGTGCGGGACCACAGCCGCCTGGACGAGGCCGTCCGCATAGGCAGCTACGCCGAGGTAGTACGCACTACTATCGGCACCCGGACGAGGTGTCTGCACTTCTCTTACCTGGGCGACGCTATCGTGGGCGAGGACGTAAACATCGGCGCCGGTACTATCACCTGCAACTACGACGGCAAGCGCAAGCACCCTACGGTAATCGAAGCGGAGGCCTTCATCGGCAGTGACGCGGTTCTCGTGGCGCCCGTGAGAATCGGCCAGGGAGCCTATGTGGCCGCCGGCTCGGTCATCACCAGCGACGTGCCGGCCGGGGCCCTGGCCATGGCCCGAGAACGCCAAAGTATTCGGCTGGATTGGGCGCGTCGTTTCCGCGAGCGCGAGGACTAAAAGAAAGTAGGCTGTTGCGAAACGCTTGGTGGCGGGGTTGTCGGCGAAAGGATTTTACCTCTATGGTGACTGTTGCAAGACCATCTTTTCACGGCTGAGTCGCTCTAACCCGGTATAACTTGCGGGCACACCCCTGGGCCGCCGACGGACTGGGAGCCACGCCGAGGTGAGTTTTGCAACAGTCGCCCTTGAGTCCCAAACTTGGACTCGCCGGGGAAGCCACCACGCGCAGAGGTCAGCCCTGCGCCTGCCACAAGAGCCACCCCTGACTTGCCTCCTCGGGGGTTGCAAACGGCTCCGCCCTCTGCCCGGGCCGACTCCACGGACCGGAGGTCTCCGCCATGCGCGCCCCAGGCTATCCTTTGCCGTTGCCATTCGGGCGGCGAGGAACAACTACAAGGGCATTGCTGACAGCCCGGGGGAAGCCGTCGGCGCAGGCGTTGACAACCTGACCCTGGACAACAAGCGTGGTGGAGCCGCCGCCGTCGAGGTTCATGGCCGCCTTGCAATGCAGGTGGAGCATGAGCTTGGCCAGTTCCGTCAGCGTTAGACCAGGCCCGCGACCACCCCTCCCCCCTTCCGCGGCCACTATCACCACGCGTCCGTCGGGCTTTATACCGATGGCGGTGCGCGCGTGGCGACCGGCCGCAACGTCAGCGCGGAATCCCTCTCGGGCCGGGTCGAGGACGATCTGACCGCACGCAACCAGCAACGGTCCGCCACCCACAGCATGAAGAAGACCTGGCCACTCCGGTCGCGTGCGGAAGGTAACCTTCACCTCGCAGCCCAGCGGCACCCTTGTCAAAGCCTCTGCCCTCGCGCCGGTGCCGGACAGCACCATCCCGTCGGAGGGTATTGGCACGTCATTGCCGTCGGTTTCCTTGAAAATCACGCGGCCGCGGCCGGAAACCACCAGCCTGGTGCGGCCAACAACGCCGGGGATGCGCCCGCCAAACCGGCGCGTGAACACGACCAGCCCGTCGGGGCGAGTCTCGTTCTCGTTGAGGCCCGTGACCGCAAGGAAGCCGATACCAGAAAAGCTAGCCCGTCCTTCAACCTCAACGCGCGCTATATCGCACCGACCATCGCGCATCACAGCAAGCACTGGTCTCTGTGGCAGCGGAAGACGGACCCATTCACCGTCTATGACAAGCATCCCTAAGGGAGCGCCGACCTGCGGGCAGAAAAAGCCGCCGTTCACAGCCGCCACCGCTCCCTGGGCGCTGGCTATGCGGGCCACGGATGCTCGCTGGCTGAAAGACTCCCCCGCCAACGCAGGTCTGAGCTGAAACGCGCCCTTCACCGGGTGGAAAGCCATAACGTGGACGAGCGTTGGACCGGCACCTGTCGGCCAACTGATGGCCTCCCAAGCACCCTCGGGCAAGACCGGTACCTTGGGTGGGGCAGCCGACCTGGCGGGAGCCCCGGCCCCTGCAGTGGGCCGGGTGCCGGCGCCCGTTGCCGGGCTTTCAGACGACGGCTTAGAAGAAGCGGCGGGCTGCGGCGGAGCCCCCTGCGAAGACCGAGGACCTTGCGAGCTATCCTGCGCCGCATCCCTTGCCTTAAGCAGGAAATCCAGCACTATTCGCGGAGGATTACCAATGGAGAATACGGCTACCTTCTCTATCTCGCCATGGAAAATGGTCAGCCTGGTCCAGCCGTCTTCGTCCACATCTCGGGCCGCCCGCGGCACCAGACCGCTGGCAAATTCCAGAACCAGCACTTCGCCAGCCGTCGCGCCCGCATTCTCCCCCGGTGGCAGAAGCACACTCACCTGGCCTTGTCCGCGCTCTAAGCGGTACGGCGACGGGGCGGTAAGGTCAACTACCACACGCACCCGGTCCGGGTGGATACCCTGGCGTACCGAGCTAATCTCCCCGGCTGGCGCCCACACCTCCACCTCCCCATCCGCTTCACTCACTTCCCACCCGAAGCCCTCCGCCAACATCCTCGCCGGCAGCCACGTCACCCCGCCGGTACATACAGGGGCAGCGCCAGCCTCCTTTTCATTGCCCGGCCCGCACGAAAACCGGGACGTACCGGGCCGGTAACTTATCGTGGCGCCGAACCATTTGAGCACCCGCCCATCGCCCGGCGCCTCAACGCCTGCCCCTGCCACCAGAGCATCCTGGCGAATATAAGGCGTACCGTCCGCATTCACCCTGACAGCCCGACCCGAGCAGCTCACCTCGCGCCCGTTTATGATAAGACCGGAAGAGTCACCTCTAGCGGCCCAAGGACGCGGTCCAAAAACAAACACCAACGTTGCTGCGACGTAGACTGCTTTCGGTGACATAATCCTGTGCCCCCATTAGCCACCTACGGCGGACCTGAGTTCCCTGGCGCGGCTGCGTACTCCTGCCCAGTCTTGCGCCCAGACGTCTTCGTCCTTGACCAGCCAGTGCCCAACGGCCACCGCAGCCGCACCAGCAGCAAGAAAACTCGCGGCGTTTTCTGCCGTGATTCCGCCCATGGCCACGAGTTTCTGCCAGGGCAAGGGCCGGCGCAGCTCCTCCAGATACCCCGGCCCCATTAGCCGGGCCGGGAAAACTTTCACCAGGTCAGCACCGAGGTGCCATGCCTGGAGAGCCTCAGTCGCCGTCATGACACCAGGGATAGGGAGCACGTCAAGCTGGCGACAGGTCTCCACCATGGGCGGACACAGCGCATGACAGGCAACGAAGCGTGCCCCTGCCCTCACCGCCAGCCGCGCCATGTCCGCATTCACTGCGCTGCCTGCCCCGATAGCCAGGTCGCCCCCGTAGCGCCCCACCAGTTCCCGGATGCTCGAGAACACCTGTGGCGTGGTCAGGGCAATCTCCAGGCACTCATAGCCTTCCTCGACCAGGATTTCCACGACTTCTGCAGGCACGGGGGCAGTGCTGAGCCGCACCACCGGCAACACCCGCTGGCTCACTATCACGTCCTTTATAGCTGCACCGCCTGCGCTAGCCAATCTTACCTTCCCTCTCCTCGCCCCCTACCAGGGGCATGAGAGATACGCCACCACCCCACTCGGTGCCCACAAGTATAAGACAGTTGCACCGTCGAGGGAAAGGCCCGGCCCACGCACGGGCGTATTCGGTTTTCTGAGGACACCGTTGCAAAAGCTTCTGCAGCTCCCCGGAGATGCGCTCGGAGCTAAAAGGTGGGGAACGACTTTATACACTTTCGTGCCCCTGCATAAGCCAACACCGGGTTTCGGACTAGATCATCAATCTGATTCTCCAGGCATTACTCCTTCCTGCCTCAAACAAAATCCTGAGTAAACTGAATGCTCCGGGGACAGCATTGACTAATGACAAGAACAGGCATATAATGCAGATGATGTCATCAGGGGTCTGGCCGGGCTGGCTAAGAAACCTGGCCTGAGCTGGCCAGGCGCCTGGTCTGACCAGGCAAACGCTTTGTGCACGGGGGTGCGCAGCCATGCGAAGGGGCTTTACGCTAATCGAATTGCTGGTTGTGATCGCGATCATCGCGATCCTGGCCGCCATTCTCTTCCCGGTCTTTGCCCGGGCGCGTGAGAAGGCACGTCAGGCCAGCTGTTTGTCCAATCTCAAGCAGCTCGGAATTGCCGCACGGATGTATGCCCAGGATTATGACGAGAAATTGGTGCCGGTGTCTGTGTCATGGCAGGTGGTTGGCGGCAACGGTGTGTGGTGGCAGATAAACCTGCAACCCTACATCAAGAACATCCAGGTCCTGCATTGCCCGTCGTATTCCGGCGGTGGGTATTGCTCCAACAGCGGGGGATGCGAGCCAGGGCAACCCAGCCCGACGCCCTATCGCTACTTTGCTGGCTACGGAATGAACAACTGGTTCCCGCCTGGCTACGCCGAGGGCCAGATAGACGATGTCTCGGGCACCTACCTGTTCATGGATTCGGCATGCGTCATAGCTGGCCCCAACCCTTGGGCGAACTTCAGGACGGCCTATCTGCGGCACAACGAGGGCGCGGACATCGCCTTCGTGGACGGACACGCTAAGTGGCA
>JANZZA010000001.1 GCA_026419655.1 Armatimonadota bacterium
CTTCGAGGCCCGCATCGGGGTCACACCATCGCCCGGCCCCGACCCGCTGGAAGTCATCGCGGCCCTGGCTGCCCGCGCCGCTCAGGCTTCCGAGCTGCTGGTGCGTCTTCGGGAGCGCGAAAAGGAGCTGGAGCGCCTGGCAACTACCGATGAGCTCACAGGCCTGTACAACCGCCGCATTTTCTTTGAGCGTCTGGTAGCCGAAATGGACCGCCACCTGCGTTACGGCCGTCCCCTGGCTCTGCTAGTGATTGACCTGGACAACTTCAAGCAGATCAACGACACCTACGGCCACCAGGTCGGCGACCAGGTGCTGGCCGCGCTTGGTCAGGTGCTGCGAGAATACGTCCGGACCACTGATACGGTGGCCCGCTACGGCGGTGAGGAGTTTGCGGTGCTTGTGCCCGAGACCCACCTGGAGGGCGCTGCTGTGGCTGCTGAGCGGCTGCGACAGTGCGTCCAGGCGGCAACCCTCGCTCCTGTGCCAATGACGGTGAGCATTGGCGTGGCTGCTGTCCCACCATGCTTACCTGACCCTGATGCGCTGATGGCGGCTGCCGACGCCGCCCTCTATCAGGCAAAAAGGACAGGAAAGAATCGCGTGGCAGTCAGCCAGGCCGCGACCAAGAGCAACTCTTCGCTGCCACCATCTGCGCCGTCCCCGTAGACATCCTGCACACCCTCGGTGTGACGGCACGCCGCACCGGCGCAGCTTGCGTGTGTGTGGGGGAACCGCTACACTAGGTCTTACCTTGCCTGGCGCATTTGGAATGCAGGGGATGGTCTTCTTACGCAACGCAGGCGCTGAGGTTCTGCAGGAGGAGCGCCATGGAACTCCCCGTCCGCTTCATGAAAAGAACGATTCGATGTGGTGAGCTGCGCGAAGAGCACGTCGGCCAGACGGTGACCCTCAATGGCTGGGTGCACCGCCGGCGCGACCACGGCGGCCTGTTGTTCATAGATTTGCGCGACCGTGCGGGCATCGTGCAGGTTGTTTTCGATCCCTCGGAGGCACCGGAGGCCCACCGTGTGGCTGACCAGGCCCGGCCGGAGTACGTCCTGGCCGTACACGGCGAAGTTGCCCGCCGCCCTCAGGGAACTGAGAACCCCAAGATACCTACCGGCCAGGTTGAGGTGCGCGCCCGCCAGGCAGAGATTCTGAACGTGGCCGAGACGCCGCCCTTCGCCATTGACGACCCATCGGCGCCCGCGGACGAGCTTGTGCGCATGAAATATCGCTACCTGGATTTGCGCACCGAAAGAATGCAACGGAATCTGTACCTGCGCCACAAAGCGGCCCGGGCGGCCCGCGAATTCCTCAACTCCGAAGGCTTCTGGGAAATCGAGACGCCGATACTGTTCCGGCCCACGCCCGAGGGCGCGCGGGATTATCTCGTGCCCAGTCGAGTAAACCCCGGCCGCTTTTATGCCCTGCCCCAGTCGCCCCAAATCCTCAAGCAGCTCCTCATGGTTGCTGGCATTGACAGGTACTACCAGATAGCCCGCTGCTTCCGCGACGAAGACCTTCGTGCGGACCGCCAGCCTGAGCACACCCAG
Source organism: Armatimonadota bacterium (assembly GCA_026419655.1). Taxonomy (GTDB): domain Bacteria; phylum Armatimonadota; class Zipacnadia; order Zipacnadales; family FEN-943; genus JANZZA01. The sequence goes on from JANZZA010000001.1 coordinate 1,558, forward strand.
ATTGACATCGAGATGAGCTTTGTCGAACGCGACGACATCTTTGACGTCATCGAGCGCCTCATGGCCCACATCTTCCGCCAAACCATCGGCTACGAGCTGCCCGTGCCCTTCCCGCGCATGACCTACCACGAGGCCCTGGAACGCTTCGGCACAGACAAGCCAGACACCCGTTTCGGGATGGAGCTAAGAGACCTTACCGACCTTGCACGAGAGAGCGAATTCAAGGTCTTTCGGCAGGCCGTGGAGCTTGGGGGCCAGGTGAAGGCTATCTGCGCGCCCGGTTGTGCCTCCTACTCGCGCCGCGAAATGGATGAGCTGACAGAGTTCGCCAAGTCCCACAAAGCCGGCGGACTTGTCTCGATTGCCTTCGACGCCGACGGCACGGTCAAAGGAGCGGCCGCTAAATTCTTCTCTCAAACCCAGCTTGTAGAAATCCGCACACGCCTGGAAGCAAATCCGGGGGACCTGGTGCTCATTGTGGCCGACCAGCCTGCCATCGTGGCGGAGGCCCTGGACTGGCTCCGCCGCGAGATGGCCTCGCGTCTCGGCCTCATCCCAGAAGGTGTTTTCAAGCCGCTCTGG
>JANZZA010000086.1 GCA_026419655.1 Armatimonadota bacterium
AGTCTTAAGCCGCGAAAACCTTCCGTGGACTTACTGGGTGTGGCGCGAGCAATTTCCGCCCGGCTCAATGGCCGTGTGGTGCAAGGAACCAGAGGGCCCGTACGTTTTGAACGGGTCTCTGTGGGAAGTGCTCTCCGGGCTGTGGCGAGCGAAGTAGGCGGGCTCCGGTAGTGAGGCTACAACCAGAGAAAGTTTGGCAAGAGGGTCTGGAAGGGAACCCTTTTCAAAGGGTTTCTCCCAGAAAAGCTGTTTCAAGGCGGATGCGGCTTTCAATCTGCTGCGAGGAGCCGGGAGAGCTGCGAGAGAGCAAGGCGCCCCGGCAGGATTACGTAGAGAGGCTCTTCGTCGAGCTGGCGCGGCTCGGCAGGCAGCTCATTGCCGAGGATGTCCACAAGGCGCGCCTGGGGTGGCAGATGGTTCAGCACGACGCCGCCGTCGGGTGCCCAAGCCGCCATGACCGTCTGCCCAGCGCTGTAAAAAGCCCAGGCATATGCACCCTCAGGCGTCCGGACGCGGCCCAGGGGCTCAGTATCAGGCCCTAACAGTTGTGCCATCGCCGCCTGCACGGGGAGGGTTTTCCGCGGCTGGGTATCGTACTCGAAAAACATCCCGTAAAGGGTCTCGTTGTTGATGCTGCCGCAGGTGCCGTAATGGTAGAAAATTTTGCGCGCGCCGACGCCAAGGAGTATGAGATTGAGCCGCGCCTGCAAGACAGCCGCCTCGCGCTCGTCATCTACGGGCGCCGGGTAAGAAGCCGGCACAGGCTCCACCGGCGGGTCGTCGTCGGCGTAATAGCCACACTCTGTGACCCAAAGAGGCCGCACCTGTCCACCCTCGCGCATCCGTAACACAAGCTCCTCGAGAGCTGCGATGTATATCTCGGGGGCGGCCAGCTCGGGATAAACGTGCAGATTCAGGGCGTCAACGTAGGCCAGGCCGCCGGCCTCAATGAACTCGCGCGTATAAAGCTCCGGCCCGGCGCCTATGCCGCCCACCACCACAGTAGCGCCGTCAAGCGCCTTTATAGTTTGGTAGGCCACCCGCAAAAGACGCACATAATCTTCGACCGTGTATCCAAATTCCGTACTCAGCACGCCGCCGCGACAGTAAATCGGCTCATTGAGGATTTCCCAGGCCTTTATGCGGCCCTTGTAGTGCTCCACCGTGGCCTTCACATAGCGAGCAAGGTCGTCGAGGCTACGGGGCATATAGACCATGCGCCGGTCAAATTCGGGGCCAGGCCTCGGCTGCACCTCCGCTGGCGCGCTGGATGACCAGTTGGCTGAGGGGTACGGGAGAAGGCCCAGTACGCGCAGGCCGTGCCGCGCCATGGCGTCAATCACCACGTCCGTATCGCCGAAGTCAAACCGACCAGGCTCGCTCTCGACAGTCTCCCACTTCAGCGACCAGTCCCTGGCCCACGTCACTCCTGTGCCCCGTAAGACCTCCATCAGCTCAGGCCATGGTGGGGCATGATTGACGCCGAAAAGCGAGTCGTCGGCGGTGTAGCGGTCAATCACGGCGGCGCGCCATGGTCGGGACGAGACTGCGGCCGCTCCCTCGGCGGCAAGGCTGATGCTATAAAAACCTTGCCTCCCGACATCAAGGTCAATAGGCACAGCGGCCACGGCCGCCGCGGGCACCGGCAAGGTTCTTTGCTCCTGGCTCTCCCGGTCGTGAAAATCGCTCACGGTGAACTGGAGGGCCACAACTCGCGGCGCGTCGGACGTGTTAAAGGCCACTGCTTCGAAGCGCGGTTTTTGGCCGGCGAAGAAGATGGGCGTGCCGCCCGCCGGCCGGAGACCCAGTTCAACCTCGGCTCGCGGTTCGTACAGGGTCGCCTCCTCACCAACTTCTAGCTGCACGCCGTCAATC
>JANZZA010000110.1 GCA_026419655.1 Armatimonadota bacterium
GGGTTTCCCCCAGAAAAACCGTGAGGCGGTCGCCTGGAAAGGAGAGATTTCGATGCCCCTAATAGCAGGCGCTGCTTTGATTGGGCTTTCCGCTGCAGTTGCGGCGCCGTTGCAGCTTTACGTGGCGCCCAATGGAAACGACAACTGGACCGGTCGGTCGGCAGAAGCTAAAGCACCTGACGGTCCCTTTGCGACTCTGACGCGGGCGCGGGATGAGCTACGGCGCCTCAAAGCCCAGGGCGGCCTGCCAGAGGGGGCGGCTGTGAACGTTTTGCCCGGCACATATTACCTCGACGAGCCGCTGGTGCTCACGGCAGAGGATGGCGGGACAGAGAACGCGCCCATAGTTTACCGTGGCGTTGGTGCCGACAAACCTGTGCTTCGCGGCGGCAGGGTTGTGACGGGCTTCCGGCCATACAGGGGCCAGATTCTCCAGGCCGACCTAGCCGCCCAGGGCCTCGGCGGGAAGCGTTTCCGGCAGCTATTTTTTCAGGGCCAGCGGATGGTGCTGGCGCGCTACCCAAACTTCGACCCAGGCGATGTCCACGGCGGCACTTGGGCCCACGTCGCCCGTGTCGAGGGCGACAGCAACCACAGGGAATTCTTCTACGGCGAGGACGAAACGCACCAGTGGGAGCATCCCGAAGAAGGCGAGGTGGCAATCTTTTCGGGCTACGACTGGGCCTTCAGCCGCGTACCCATCGCCTCTCACTTGCCCGACCAGCGAAAGATTGTCCTGGCGGCTAATACCTGGTGCCCCATGCGCATCGGCGACCGGTATTACATTCAGGGCCTCTTTGAAGACCTGGACGCGCCGGGAGAATGGTATCTCGACAGCCGCACCGACACTTTATATTTCTGGCCGCCCGCAGATATCGCAGAGGGCGAGGTTGTAGTGCCGCTGGCAGACAACCTTGTCCGCATGGACGGCGCGGCTCACGTCACCTTGCGGGGATTCGTCATCGAGATGTGCGAAGGCGACGGCGTCCTGATTGGCGGGAGCAGTCGTTGTCTGGTGGCTGGCTGCGTCGTCCGTAACTGCGGCGCCTGGGGCGTAATTATCATCGGCGGGGAATATTCGGGCGCGAAGGGCAATGATGTCTACTGGTGCGGCCATGGCGGCATTTACGTCAACGCCGGCGACCGAAAAACCCTCACCCCAGCCCATAACTTCGCCGATAACAACTACATCCACCACTGCGCCAACATCTGGCTCACCTATCGCCCTGGTTTGCAGGTCTTGGGCGTGGGCAATACCATCAGCCACAACCTGGTCCACGACATGCCCCATGCTGGCCTCCTGCTTAACGGCAACGAAAACATCGTCGAATACAACATCGTCCATCACGTCAACCTGCAAAGCGCCGATACCGGAGGCATTTACTTCTGCTCTCGCGACTGGACCCAGCGGGGCAACATCATTCGCTTCAACATCTTCCATCACTGCGGGGGCTTCGGGAAGGTCAACTCCTGGGCGCCCGTCCAGGGCGGCAAAGTGCCCTTCCATTATCCGGGCTTCACCTGGGGCATTTATCTCGACGACCCCACCACCGGCACGCTTGTCTACGGCAACATCCTCTGGGCCGTGCCCATCTGCGCCCTGCACAACCACGGCGGCCGCGACAACACCTTCGAGAACAACATCATCGTGGACGCACCTGCCATCGCCCTAAACGGCCTTGACCCAAACTGGTCCGAGTGGAAGGACATCTATCAGCGGCTGCACGAGGCCCGCTATGAAGGCTCGCCTTATCTTGAGCGCTACCCGGAACTGGCAAACTACGCCGACACCCACCCCGAAGAAATGTCCAACGTCCGGTTCCTTCGAAACATCGTTTATTACACGGTCGAAGGGACGCGATGGCTGCGGGAACAAAACGACGGCTGGGGTAGCCCCAACGGCATGCAGCTATATACCATGTGGATGCGGCGAGAAGACCTGGGCCGAAACGAATGGGAATATAACTGCATCTGGGCGGAACCTGGGTTGGACGTGCGGGTGAGTCTGGGGTTGTGGGGTGAGCCAGGGCGGCAGCTTTCCTGGGACGAGTGGCGGGCCCTGGGCAAGGACACCCATTCCATTCTTGCCGACCCAGGCTTTCTGGATGCCGCCAACCGCGACTTCCGACTGCGACTTGACTCGCCAGCCCTGGCTCTGGGCTTCAAGCCCATTCCGGTCGAGCAGATTGGCCCCTACGAGGATGAGCTGCGGTCGAGCTGGCCGATTGTGGAAGCGCCCGGCGCTGCGGCCCTGGGCGAGTTTACGACGCTGCGGTACTATCAGCCGCCCCAGTATAGGCCCGTCGAGGCGCGCGAGTTTTCTCCGCGCGGCGGCCTGGGCAATTTCTTTGCCAAGTTGGGCGAGGCGAGGCCCGTCAAGATTGCCTATTTCGGCGGCGGCGTAGATGGGCCGGGTGGCTGGCGCGCCCAGATTATCCGCTGGCTCGGCGACCGCTACGGCCAGGTCGAGGAGATTGACGCCGGCATTTGTGACTGCGTGCGGTCGTCAGCCTTCAGCGTCTACCGCTTCGCCCACGACGTGCTCGCCCACAAACCCGACCTGGTCCTCATTGATTTCGTCGCTCTCGACCGTGAAAGCGACCCGGGCGACTGCATGAAGGCCCTCGAGGGCGTCATCCGGCAGGCATGGAAGGCTGACCCTAATCTCGACGTGCTCCTGGTCTACGGGTTCCTGCCGGGCCATGAGAAGGATTATGCCGAGAGCCTCTGCCCGGCCAATGTGTCGGCCTTTGAGCGCGTGGCCAATCATTACGGCGTGCCGTCCGTGAACATGGGCATGCGGGTGGCACGGTTGCACAGTGAGGGCAAGCTGCTGATCAGCGGCACGCCGGAACAGGCCGCCGCTGAGGGCAAACTTCTTTTCTCGGCACGCGGTATTTGGCCCAGCGAGGACGCCAACACAATCTATGCCCAGGCCATCATAGAGGCCCTGGAACAGCTTTCCACAGCCGCCCAGGCCGCCCGCCCCGCCCCGCACACCCTTCCAGACCCGCTCCAGCCCGACAATTACGAGCGTGCCACCCAGGCGCCCATCACTCGCGAAATGCTCCAGGGCGAGTGGCGCGAGCTTAGCCCTGACGACTCCCTCCGGCGCCAATTTGCAAAGCACTTTGATACCATATGGTTCACAAACTCGCCTGGCGCAAAGCTTTCTTTTCGCTTCCGGGGCACAGCGGCGGCTCTCTTTGACCTGATGGGACCAGACACCGGCGTAGCCCGTGTGACCGTGGACGGAAAAGACCTGGGCACTCGGGCGCGGGTTGACCCCTGGGCTTACTATCAGCGGCTCTCGGCGCTTACCATCGCCACCGGCCTAGAAGACACCAAGCACACGGCCACCGTGGAGCTTCTCCCGGACCCGCCAGACCGCACCGTCGCTATCGAGGCGGCAAAGCAGGCTGGGCGCTACGACCCGGCTGCTTTCGAAGGCGTGGCTCTCAGGCTTGGCTGGATTCGAGTTGTCGGTGAGGTTCTGGGCCCGTAAAGCGCTGCGGTCAATGCCGCCGAGTATAATCGAGGGCTACGAGTTGAATGCTTCTACGCCGGCCATCTCGGGAAAAGCAAACCTCGGCGACCTGGATTGTCATTCCTAACCCTGCCAGTTCGGGCCTTCGCCTGCGGAAAAGATGCGCCGCCAGAAATAAGCTGCGTCGTTTCTCCGCGGTGAGCAGCCCAGACGGGCGAAGGCTGCTTTCAACGTAGGAGCGGACTTCTACGAAGTGCAGCCGCCCATCTTTTTCGGCCACGATGTCGAGTTCACCATAGCGGTTGCGGACATTGCGGGCGATGATGCGGTAGCCACTGAGCCATAAGTGGCGGGCTATGGCTTCCTCAGCTTCCCTGGCGCGGCGTGCTCGGTCGCTGGAGCGTGGTAACTGAATGTGCTTTTCGCCTCGGCGGGACTGCCACTCAGGGTCCCAGGGCACGACCTTCCGCCGAAGGGTCTGAAGTAAGCCAGCCAGTGTGTCCACGAGACGAGCCGCCCGCCGCGCCATGATGGGATATTACCAGCCTGTAAAAGTCAGACCTACGGATTCCGCGCTTAGCACCGGGCTCCTTTGCGCCTCCGTGGGCGCTTCCAATGGTGGTTCCTTCAGTAGCCCGCTGCGCGCCCTGTCCTAGGCGAGACCGTGTACACGGCTGCCTGCGTAACTTCTTACTTGCAATGGTCCCCTATGGACGCTGCCGTGTCCTTTGCAGCAATCATCGAAGATGTGACATGTGCCCTGTGCTCATACGGTGACTTTCTCCAAGCGGTGACTTTCTCCACGTGGCAGGGTGCTAGCCTGAAACAGGTTTCTCGCAGATGTCGGACGGGCGCTCATTCGGTTGCAGGTCGCGCCAGGCCGAAGCGTAACGCTACGGACCTGGCACGCCACCGCCTACACGTGTAAAAAGGGAGACTTCTATTTCGGTCTTGCCGCCGCTTCGGGGCACGCGTCCAGGCGGCAGCGTCGCAAGGGTGGAATCAACCCAAGCCTTAAGATGAGTGGCGGGGGTGACGGGATTTGAACCCGCGACCTCCGGCTTGACAGGCCGGCACTCTAAGACCAGACTGAGCTACACCCCCGCCTTA
>JANZZA010000261.1 GCA_026419655.1 Armatimonadota bacterium
TTCTCGGCCTTGGCATTTTGGGCGTCGTTACGTTGTTTTTCTATACTGCGCCGCCGTTGAAGCTGGGCTATCGGGGCCTGGGGGAGTTGATGATTGGCCTGGACTTCGGCGTGCTGCCCATGCTTGGCACGGAATACGTCCTCACGCGGCAGATGTCAGTGGAGATGCTGTGGGTCTCGGTGCCAGTGGCGCTTTTGATTGTGGGCGTGCTTTGGGTGAATGAGTTTCCTGACGCCGACGCGGATGCCCTGGTGGGCAAGCGGCACCTGGTGGTGATTCTGGGACGGTCGGTTGCTGCAAAAGTATTGACGGCAATGTACATTCTCACACTGCTGTTAACGGCCGGGGCAGTTATGCTCGGGTGGCTGCCGCCGGCGGCGCTGATTGCGATGGCGGCAGGGCTTCCAGCAGCGCAGGCTGCCCAGGCGCTGGTCGAGCGGCCCGACGACCCCCAAGCGTGGCGGGTGGCATGTCCCAGAGGCGTGGCCGCTCATGCCCTCTATGGAGTGCTGTTGTTCCTTGCGGTCTTGTTTTCGGGTGCGCCGACTCTTAAGTAGTCAGAGCTAACGCATCCCCCTGGCGGCGAGGCTATGCAAGATATTTCGGTGCTTAGAGATTTTCTGGCCGTGGTCGCGGTGTCGCTGGCCGTGGTTTACGCGGTCGGGAAGCTACGTGTGCCTACGGTGGTAGGTTTTTTGGTTTCCGGTGTCCTCCTTGGCCCCAAAGCCCTGGGGTTAGTGCGCGACATTGGGTCAGTTGAGGCCATGGCCGAAATCGGCGTGGTCCTGTTGCTGTTCACCATCGGGCTGAAGTTTCCGCTGTCTGAGGTTGTGCGCTTGCGGGGTTTGGTTTTTGGAGCCGGCGGTCTGCAGATGGCTCTCACCGCAACGGCCACAGCAGTAGCTGCCGTCATCGCGGGAGCTTCCCTTCCCAGCGGTGTCTACTATGGATTCCTTCTAGCAATGAGTTCGACGGCTATCGTGTTGAAGCTTCTCGAAGTGAGAGGGGAAGTAGACGCGCCACACGGACGGCTAATGATGAGCGTGCTGATAATGCAGGACCTGGCAGTGGTTCCGCTGATGCTACTGGTGCCGGTGCTGGCGGCAGCCGGGACCGCGACGTGGATGGGCCCACTGTCGGGCCTAGCCAGGTCACTGGCGGTTGTGGCGCTGATACTGGCAGCGGCGCGGCTGCTGCTGCCGCGGCTCATCGAAATGGTGGTGCGGACACGCAGTCCTGAAGTCTTTACGCTGGCTATCGTAGCGGTGGCTCTGGGCACGGCTTACTTTGCCGGAAAGGCTGGGCTGTCGCTGGGCATCGGAGCCTTCCTGGCAGGCATCGTCATCTCAGAGACCCATTACGCCCACCACGTCACGGCTCAGGTCATGCCCCTGCGAGACGTTCTAAGCAGCCTGTTCTTCATTTCCATCGGCATGATGGTCAGTCCGGCGATTTTCGTGTCTTCTCCGGCAACGGTGCTGGGCGGTGCCGCCCTTGTCATAGTGGGCAAGACGCTGCTTATGGCCTTGGTGGGACTGTTTTTCCGCGTAGGTCTCAGGAACGCAGTCATGGCCGGGTGGGGACTTGGGCAGGTGGGAGAGTTTTCCTTCGTGCTGGCCCAGGCAGGCGCGCGCCATGGTCTCCTGGACGAGCATAGCTATCAGCTTTTTCTGTCGGTATCGGTGCTGACAATGGCCGTCACGCCCCTGCTCTTGCAGTTGGCGCCGGCGGTAGCGGCACGGGTCCAGAAGGTGAGCTCGGGCGTTGGCGCTAGCTTGCCCACGTTCTCGAAGCTCCGGCCGCGCAGGCCAGCACACGCTCTTCATAAGAAGCTCCAGGAAGCGGAAGATCTCCATAATCATGTCGTATTAGTAGGCTACGGGGTTAATGGTCGCAATGTGGCTCGGGTGCTGAAGCGCAAGGGCATACCGTACGTCGTGCTCGAGCTAAACCCAAGTACCGTGCGGCGCATCCAGGCTCAAGGGGAAAAGGTAATCTACGGAGATGCCTGTCGCCGGGAGCTGCTGTCGCTGGCCGGCGTGGCGAAGGCGAGAGCCCTTGTAGTATCCATCGCCGACCCGGTGGCCACACGTTGCATCGTAGCAGTGGCCCGGGCAATGAACCCGGGCCTGCGCATTATCGTGCGCACGCGCTTCGTGGTAGAAGTAGACCAACTACACCGTCAGGGCGCTGATGACATCGTGCCCGAAGAGTTCGAGACTTCTCTTGCCTTGCTGGGCCTTGTCATGCAAGCTTACGGAATGAGCGAAGAAGAAATAGAGGCCGAAAAGGCGACCATCCGTCGGGAAGGTTATGCGCTTCTGCGGCCGGAGGCAGAATACCAGCAGGAACCCTCCTTAGAAGACGACCGGACGCCACGGGAGCCGAATGCCTGAACGCGCAAGGGGGACAAGAAGGATGCCGCAGCGTGAAAAAGGTGCGGTCATCTGGTTCACCGGTCTGGCGGGGTCGGGGAAGTCAACCATCGCCTCGGGCGTGGTACAACGCCTGGCTGATATGGGCCTGGACGTGGAAAACCTGGACGCCGACATCGTGCGCGCCAATCTCTCGCCCAACCTGGGCTTCTCCCTGGAAGCGCGGGACGAGAATACCAAGCGCCTGGCGTGGCTTGCCCAGTTGCTGAGCAAGTACGGGGTGAACGTCGTGATCGCGGCGGTGGCCACCTTGCGGTACTTCCGCGATCGGGCGAGGCAGTGGTGCGAGAAGTTCGTTGAGGTCTACGTTGACGCGCCCTTAGAGGTATGCATGCAGCGGGACCCCAAGGGACTCTACGCCCGGGCCGCGCGAGGAGAAGTCCACGACGTGGACGGCATCCATATTCCCTACGAGGAGCCGCTCAACCCCGAAGTGCACCTGCGTACCGACCAGATGTCCATTGAAGAGTGTGTTGAGGCTGTCATGAACAAGCTCTTTGAGCTTGGGTACGTTAATCCACCTGGGGCGCAGTCAGGCGACAGCCCGCCCGCTTCAGCATCCAGCGACGACGGCTACACCGACGATGAGCGCAGGAAGGTGGAAGAGCGTCTCCGCGGCCTGGGATACGTGTGACTGCGAAAGGCCCGATAGTGCTTTCAGGCGGCAGTCTGTCAGGTTTGACGAGTCCCTTCCCCTCCTTTGGGGGTATGACTGAGAAAAGCCGAATAGTGCTTCTGGCAGCAGGGGCTGGAAGGAAAACATTTTCAAAAGAATTGCTCGCGCAAACGCCTTTCCAGGCGCGTCTGCAATAGCGAGCATTGCGATCAATAAGGCCCCTGCGCAGGCGAGCACTCTGCGCCGGATGTAGCTACTGGTCGCGGCGGCGGGCGCGTTGCTCAAGTAACTGTCGAAGAGTGGAGACCAGCTGGGTTGGGGAAGCCGGTTTGTCAAACCACGCGTCGGCTTTCATCCAGTCGAGGACTTCCCGGGGATTGCGGTCGAACTCGAAGCCCACGTCGCGGACGACAGAAGTGAGCATGACGATGGGCGCGTCGGCAAAGCGCGGGTCGCGGCGCAAGGCCCTGGCCAGCCGCGCGCCCGAGTCGGTGTGCTCCATCATCAGGTCCAGGACGAAGCAGTCTGGAACCTCGCCGTCGGCGACCTGGAGAGCCTCATCAATCCCTCCGGCGGCAACAACCTCAAAGCCTGCCGCTGCCAGGACCAAACGCTGCTGCTCCAGTACATCTGGGTCGTCGTCAACGACGAGAACTTTGGGCCGCGGTAAGCTACTCATCTCCTGGACCCGCTAGACGTGAACTAGACGTGAAAAGGGTCTCTCCTTGGGCGACGGTTGCAAGCGCCGCCCATTGCTTCACCAGAGACCAGAACATGACTCGTTCGCGAGCCCCCAAAAATGAGCGGCACCCCACACAGGAGCCCCCTGCCCAAGCACCCTCCAAGCCTCTCAACATCACGGCCACTCACCCTGCATACCTCACCGTACCAGCGACCATCGCGTCAGTCAATAGAGCACGGGACGGCGAAAGTATTCGGTTTTCTCGGGATTCTGTTTAGAGCAGGAAAGAGTCAGGCGCGAACAATC
>JANZZA010000269.1 GCA_026419655.1 Armatimonadota bacterium
GCCGAAATGCGCTCGAGCTCCGAAGGTCTGTTGTTGGATACATTACGCAAAACAAGATGATCGTCGTCCCGAAATTCGTAGTCAAAGACGCTCCTGTCGCCGTCCTCCTCCACGAGGGTTAACTGTGTTCTGGTAGCGGTCCAGGTTGCCTCCTCATCCCACACTCCGTCGGTATTGCCGTTGCCGTCCCATCGGGCAGTACCATCGCCGTACAGTCCGATGTTGCCCGAGCCGACCACGTGCCAAATGCCTACCAATCGCGGGTCGGTACTTCCGCCTCCTCCACCTCCACCTCCGCCTCCACCCCCACAGCCCGCCGACATGAGCACGGCAATACAAGCAGCAGCGCACCCCCACACCGAAATTCGCATCAGCAACACCTCCCTCTTGTGATCCGCAATAAATTCTAATCGCTCACGTGTTTTCGTCAATCCCTCGAGCTGCCAGGGAAGTATTAGGTTTTCTCAGAATTTTCTTTTAGGCCGGAGGGGGCGGGGCGCGGAGAATCACCTTCAAGGAGCTGACTGCAAAGAACGTACGCTTGCCCGATGAGCGTCACGCAGTGGCGAGGCTCCGGCTTTGGGAAAAGTCCGGCATGCTCCTTGCGCAACCTGGCGTGATGTCTCATGGAGCGACAATCCTGGCGCAGGACCTATGGAAGGCAGATGCCCTGCCGTTGGCCAGCAGCAACCAGAACACCATTCTCGGGGCAACCGCGCCGTCCTTGGCAGCCGCCCCTCACCTGCACGAAGAAAATTCTTAGCAAGCCGCCAACTCCCGGGTCCTACGGCGGCGCCTCTGCTTCAGCGCAGTCCCTCTCAAGCAATTGCTCAGTGGGTCATGAAGCCTGTAGTCGCGAGTCAGGAAGTTAAGTTACCATGTAAAAGCCCACCGGTTCACCGCATGTTCGAAGCACAATGCCGAAGGCAGTGTGGAACCCGAGCACCATCCTACCTGCAGGTGAACCGGGGGAAAGGCGGAAAGCCATAGCCATAGCCCGGGACCTGTCCGGCGCCTCCCGCAAAAGACGGGCATTGACGGCCTGTGGCGAGTGCTAAACTATGGGGCGACCAGCGACGGGGTGAGAAAACCAATGCTCAGAAAAACGACCGCCGCATTAACTCTCATGGTGGGACTTTGCGGGGCTGCAAGGACTCATGACAGCTTGGTATCGCTCGAATCTGCGGCGATGGTTGCTCCAGAAGTTGACGGCGTGGTAGAAAGAGACGCTGCCTGGGAGAGGGCCTCACTTATCCAGGACTTCGTGGTGCTAGGAGCAGGGCGGCCCGCGGAAGCCCAAACTTGCGTGCGGGTGGGCCACGATGCCCAAGCCCTCTACGTCGGTTTTACTTGCAGCCTGCCTCCCGGACAGCAACCACAGGCTACCCCGCGCCCTCGTGACGGCGAAGTTTACCGCGACGAGTCCGTTGAGGTATTCCTAGCCCCCGACCCTCAGCGCCCGGAAAAATACTTCCACTTCATCGTCAACGCCGCCGGCAGCATGCAGGACGAGATTGGCCGTGATGCGGCCTGGGATGCCGAATGGCACGCAAAGACGGCCCGCATAGAGGGCGGCTGGGAGGCCGAGAT
>JANZZA010000394.1 GCA_026419655.1 Armatimonadota bacterium
CCTCACGAGCGGGCCGCTCTAGAACAGCAGGCCGCCGATGAGGTGCGCCAGGAAAACCCGCAGGTCGCCAAATACCCTCAGTCTGCGGCTTTTCGGGCGCTCGTGCGCCGAAAGCTAACCACCTTCCTTTCCGCCCGCTCTAACCCCGACTAACCGCAGCCTCCGCCTGCGGCTGAGCCAGGCTGCTGGTCGACTACAGTCATTTAGAAAGGACAGAAAGGAGCCGCTGAGACAAAGGCATTGCCCCTGCTGCGGTGGCCCCTGACGGGTAAGGCTTTCTAGCCCTGTCGCCATCCGCACGGAACGCGCAGAAGACTCACCCAGCCACACAGCTACTTACCGCGCAAGGCGGAGGCAGATAACTTCACCACAAGGCGAGTCAGCTACGGCGACAAGGCCAGTCCTGGCAAGGCATTACACCGCTCACCAGGTTTTCGCGAAACCACGATGAAAGAGCCGGCGGTTCCACCGCCGGCTCTTCCGCATGCTTCAGAGAATCCTGCGTCGGGCGCGTGGCGCTGCCTGCTACCAGTCTTCGTAGTACTCGTACTCCGAATCCCAGCCGCCCACTACGCGACCAGTGTGAGCATCCACGAACACCTGCTTCCAGCCGTCCCAGTCTCCGCGCCGATAGCCAAACTCCACCACCCAGCACAGCCGCTCCGGTGCGTCCCATAGCGGCTCATATCCGCTCGTCACAGCTTCCCAGAAGTGATTGGCCGGCGCGAGCTTGCGGCTAGCGTCAACGTAGGTGACGCGGTAGGGATACTCATCCAGCTCCATCAGGTAGTCCCTGGCAATGGAGATGGCGCGGCGCTCGCTGATGTAGGGGCTGTAGTAGACTGGAGGAGTCCAGTAGTAGTGCCAGTGGTAGCGGACTCCAAAGTAGAAGGCAAAGGGTTCTATCGGGCAGTACACATAGCCGTCAACGAGGTAGGGAGGTACAACCAGGATAATCAGCCGGTCACCGCAATAGGCATGCCGGTCGCCAACGCGGAAGCGTATGACCCGGTCGCGATGGCAGGCGTGCCAGTAGCCAGATTTGTGGTCGTACCACATGCGGCCGCCGAGCTTTTCCACAAAAGGACCAGCCGGAGCTACAGGATGGCCGTCGTGCAACCTGGGCGGGTGCGGGAATCTCAACTCTCGCCCATCCACGAACAACCGGGGCGGCTCGCCAGGCCGCGGGGGAGTGTGCGCAAGCCTGCGGATTGCCTCCCAGTCGCGGGTAGCACCAGGGCGCCAGCCCGGGAATTTTTCCGGCCGCGGACCGTCGGGTCTTGCGCCCTCTGGCCCGTGCGGCCTGGAGGTTACGCCCCCGGGCACCCGTTCGCCAGCTCTACCATCACCAAGCTTCTCGGGCTCGGGCCGCTCCCGCGCCGACCAGCCGGGCCTCCGGGCGGCATCGCGTCCCCGCTCCGCCTCGGCATCTGGCTCCCGCTGGCCAGCTCCATCTCGCTCTCCAGGAGCCAGTTCAGGCCGATGCTTTACACGAGACCAGGGACTAGGCTTGTGCTTCTGCTCCTCTGGCTGGGGAGTGGATTGCTGTGGTCCACGCTCCTGACTACCGTCCCTCGTGCGTAGTGACCAGCCGGGCCGCCATTTCTCCCTGCCCTCCCCGCTCCGTTCCGGTTGAGAATCGCGCGAACTTTCGCCAGGCGTCCCTCGCTCACCAAGGGCCGGCCCCCGGCCGTGATCAATGTCGGCACCAGGCCTGCTCTTTTCCACCTCTCCTCCAGGAGTCGCCCCTGCCTCACCCCGTGCCTCACCGCCGTGCTTGGACCGCAGCGACCAGCCCGGCCGCCACGCACCGCCACGCTCCCGCTCCGCGCTGCCGTCCGGCTCTCGCTTGCCAGCTTCATCTCGCTCTCCAGGAGCCGACTCAGGCCCATGCCTTACACGAGACCAGGGACTGGGCTTGCACTCCCGCTCCTCTGGCTGGGGAGTGGATTGCTGTGGTCCACGCTCCTGACTGCCGTCCCTCGTGCGTAGTGACCAGCCGGGCCGCCACGTTTCCCTGCCCTCGCCGCGCCGTTCCGGCTGAGAATCGCGCGACCTTTCGCCAGGTGTCCATCGCTCGCCCAAGGCCGGCCCGCGCCGCTGATCAAGGCCGGCATCGGGCCCGCCATCTTCCCTATCTCGTCCAGGGGCTGCACCCGCATCACCCGGTGCCTCACCACCTTGCTTGGACCGCAGCGACCAGCCCGGCCTCCACGTACTGTCGCGCCCTCGCTCCGAAGTGGCGCCCGACTCCCGCTGGCTAGTCCTTTCCTGCTCGCCAGCAGGCGCCTCAGGCCGATGCCGCACACCAGACCACGGACTAGACTTGTGCTCTTGCCTCTCCGGTCCGGCGCCGGCTTGCTCCCTGCCGGACTCCTGGCTGCCATCCCTGGACCGCAGCGACCACGTGGGGCGCCATTCCTCATCGCCGCCGCGCCTGTCTGCAGTGCCCAGGCTGGGCGGTCTCGCACCTGACTCGCTCTGTCCGCCGAGCACTGGCTCCTCGCGCCCGCGACCATCCATCTCCCCGGGCCGCCAGCCTTGACGCCGCCCATCCCACCTCAGGAGCGGCGAATCTGCCCCCCGGAGGACTTCCGGGGCGGGACGAACATCTTCCTCACCCCTGGACCAGGGAGTCAGACCTGTGGAGCCGTGACCGCGTCCCCATCCGCCCAGCGCATCGGGACGCGGCGCTAGAGCTGGACGCTCCTCCCGCGGCCTCTCAGTCTGCGGCGTGAACGCGGAACCAAAGCTACGCGGACGACCTGGCTGCGGCGTAGCCTTCTCCACCTGACCCGAAGACCGCTCCACGGCAGGCGGCTGTGCTTCCCGAGCCTCGCGGCCGTCGCGCCTGCCCGCACGGCCCCATCCCCCGCCCCATGCAATCGCAGAAATAAGACATACGCTGCCCAACACCCAGATTGTCCTCAGCAAGACGGTGGGCCTCATCTTAGGCACCTCCATAACTACTATCATAGATAGTATACCATGCCCGCTGCTAAATGCAACTGGCCAGAGAAAAAATTTTTTCCCTTACCCGGCTCTACTTCGGGGTCGCGTCGCTCGGCAGCGGGGGGGATAGTGCCGACGGGTGCTGAGGGGAGGGCTATTATTAATCTAGCCTGCGGACCGCTCTGGCGCCTTGCCCCAGCCTGCTTATGGAGTATTCAGCTTACTCAGGATTCTGTTTCCGGCAGGAAGGAATAAGGCCCGGAGAATCACCCTGGTGGTCTGTCCAAAATCCGGTGTTCACTCATACAGGGCCACAACAGTGTATAAACTTGTGTCTCTCACCTTTTGCCTCGGGGCGCATCTCCCAGGCGCTGTGGAAGTTCTTACAACAGTATTGTTAGGAGACTGTTGCAAAACCTGAAGTTAGCCGACGTAGAGCGGCGAAGGTCTAAAACTTCGCGCGCCCGACGCTATGAGCGTGAGCGGGTCCGGCAAGGCGCAAAGCGACTTTCGCAACAGTCTCTTAGAAAACCGAACACTCCCGCCGGACTAGAGAGCTTCGGCGGCAGCCTCAATCCGTGTGCGCGCCTGCGCCGTCAGTTCCTCCAGCCGCCGGGCCCAGCGCTGCTGCTGCTCACCGGTCGCTTCAATGACTGGCACAGACAGGGCTTGTGCCAGGGCTTCCAGCTCACTTCGCGCACCACTCGCACCCTGCCGCAGCGTCCTGGAAACTTCAAGGATTCGGCTCACCGCCTGGCCATAGTCAGGCGCGGTGACGGCGGCACCGGCTTGGGTCAGAGCATCGCGGTAGTTAGCAGCCCTGCGCAGAAAGTCGGGGACCAGAGAGAGATGGTCGAGGGCCAGCCCAGCCGTGTCGGCCACGCGCAGCACCATCGTGTCCGCCGGCGGGAGGGTGACAGAAAGGGTCCAATCGGTGCCGGAATGGTGCGTTTCCAGGCGCTCAAAGGTCCAAGAGTCGCGCACCAGCCAGACCTGTACGCCGCGCGCACCTTTCAGGCCCAGGCCAACCCCATCCAGGCGCACCTCGACCTTCTGCGGCTGGTCGGTGTCGTTGCGCAAAGTGAAATGAAGATTGCTGTCCTTCACCCGGCCGAAACGCTCCATCATGACCGGGCCGGTAACATGTGCCAGGGTCACTGGTTCCCAGCCTGCTTCGGCCAGCCTGGCAGTCAGGGGCACCCAGCGGTCATAAATTTGCGGACTGAGATTGCTGAGCCAGTAAAAAGTCCCGTAGAACATTGCCTGCTTCAGCTCGCGCTCGATGGTCTCCTGGGGCCAGGTGGTTTTTGCTTCCTGCCAGGACATGCTGACGGGTTTTTGATAGGCCAGGGTTCTCTGGAGCGAGAACTTCGGGTCGGTGGTCCATGTCCAGAGCATTTCGTTGCCGATGAGGTCTATGAACTGGATGCAGAAGGGGTCGGTGGCGTGGTCGGTGACGCTGTAGTTGGACAGCACTGGAAGTCCACGGGCGTGAATGTCGTCGCTGAGTGTTTTGACAGCCTCGAATACAGAGAAAGACATGGGCAGGACTGGGCGCTTGGCGACGTGGTCGAAGGCGAGGGGATGGTCGGCCCAGCGGAAGTGCTCGCGGCGGAAGTTATCGGTGGTCGAGGTGAAAATGCAGTCAAAATACATTCCATCAAGCCCGAAAGTGTCTATGGCGGATACTTCTCTTTGGAGGGTTAGTTTATAGCGGTTGACATCTCCGGCCGGGCCGGTAACTTCTGGGTCAGGATTGCAGGAATAGTTGTAGCCGCCCCACTCCGGCACGTAGACCTCCGAAATCACCGGCTTGCCGTCGCGGTTGTAAGGGGCGCAGTTGACGATGCACTGGGCTACTTCGTGGGGCGGATCGCCACGCGCAAGCTCTTCAACGTGCGCCCAGGCTTCTTCGCGGCTGGGCTGGCGCGCTTTGGCCTGCTCGGCAGTAATCCCGATGGCCCAGCCCCACCAGCCGTACATCTCCGTATAGGAATACAGCCTGGTGAGTTCCCGCCGATAGGCGTCGAGGGATTCGCGCTTCCAGTAATCCCAGATGGCCGCCGCAGGGAAAAAGTATCCAGGGGCCTCTACGGTAGCCAGGTCGGCCATGAAACCGGCTGCGCCGAGTCGGTCCAGGCGGCGCTGGAAAAACGCAGGAAAGATTTCGTAGTAGCGCTGGGCCGCCGACCGAAAACCCCATCTGGCATCGCAGGGGTAAATCAGGAAACGGAAGTTTGCGCGGCCGGGGTACTTGGCTGCCTCCCGCGTGAGGCCGAACTCGTAGTTGACGTAGAAACCCTTGCCGGCCTCATAGCAGAGCCGAAACGGCCGCGGCCAGTCCATCGGTGCAGCCAGCCCCAGGGCGACTTTTTCATTACCGAGACAGGCAA
>JANZZA010000570.1 GCA_026419655.1 Armatimonadota bacterium
AGATGTGTATAAGAGACAGATACGTGCTTGGGGACAGAGGAGGACGCACACTGGGGTGAGAGGAGCAGCTACGAGGAAGGCGTGCATCAGTGCAGGTCCGTGGCTACTCGGATTCCATTCCTATTGGGGCGCGGTGAACTTTTCCCAGAGCTCCTCGACCTGACCGCAGACTGCTTCCGGCCCCGCGGTGGTGTCAATTACGTAGTCGGCGGGGACGCGGTCGAGACCCAGTTGCTCGTGAAGGGCGAGGCGCTGGTCGGCGTCTTCGGGCGACAGGCCCATGCACTCGATGAGGCGGCGGCGGCGCTCAGCGCGGTCCGCCGTGACCATTACCACACAGTCCACCAGGTCCGCGGCGGACATTCTGTAGAGCACAGCAGCTTCTATGACTACCAGGGGGGCGCCGGAGCCCAGGGCTTCTCGCACCCGCCGAGCTATTTCGGCTTTCATGGGCGGGTGGACCAGGGCCTCCAGCCTCTCCAGGGCAGCCAGGTCGCTGAAGACGTACCGGGCGAGGGCGGCCCGGTCGAGGGAGCCGTTCGGGCGGAGATACTGGTCGCCGAAGGCCTCGATGACTGCGGCAAGGAGGGGCTGGCCGGGCGCAAGGAGCATCCGGTTTATCTCGTCGGCGCTGATGACCGCAGCACCGCGGTCGGCCAGCATCCGTGAGACCACGGTCTTGCCCGCCGCTACGGGGCCAACAAGGCCCATAACGCGAGCGCCTTTGCCCATGGGTAGGTCTGCCTTCCAGCGCGTTTCGAACTGCTCGAGAATAAGGCGGCCCCCAGGTGCGCCGGGGCCCTTTTTGGGAGTGGAGGACAACAAGAGCCCTCCCCCAAGGGATCTGTCTGGGGGCAACCAGCGAAAAGGGTTGTCCCCAGACGCCCTCTCTAATTTTTGGTGCTGCCGGCACCCTCGGGCCGGAGCGGACCACGAAGCCGTGTGCGCGACGTGCCAGGCTTGAGCCTGTTGGCTCTTACTGTTAGGTCGTAGTGTCCTCGGCAGGCTCTGGGCTTGGCCCGGCAGAAGCAGCAGGCGCTGGCTCTGCGGCCTCGGGCTCAGGCTCAGCCTCGTCCTGGCCTGAAGGCGGCGCCTCCTGAACTTCTCCTTGAGGCACTATGCCCGCTGCCGCGAGAGCAGCGCCGAGCGTGCGCCTTGGCTCTTCGCCCGCCTTGGACCGCATTATTTCGCGATACTCTTCACGCTCTTTTTCCTGCTCGACTTCTGCGATGCTGAGGGTCATTTTGCGGGCTTCTGGATGGATGTCGAGCACCTTGGCGTCCACCTTTTGGCCTGGCTGGACGACCTCTCGCGGGTCTGAGACAGAGCGGTCAGCCAGCTCGCGCAGAGGAATGAAGCCCTCAAGCTCGAGGCCCTCGATACCTACAAGGCGTGCGAAGGCACCCACACGAGCCGTCCGGGTAATGACGGCTTTGACGGTCTGGCCGGGCTTGATGCGGTCGCCTATCATTTTCCACGGGTCAGGAAGTACCTCGCGCCTGCTAAGGGAAATGCGCTCACCGCCGTCTTCTATGGCCGAGACCATGACTTTGACCCGGTCGCCTACTTTGAGCAGCTCCGAGGGATGCTGGACGCGCACCCAGGACATTTCGGAGACGTGGAGGAGACCGTCCACACCGCCGAGGTCAATAAAGGCCCCGTAGTCGGTTATCGAGCGGACCCTGCCTTCGACGACGGCGCCCTCATAGAGGCGGGACAGGGTCTCGGCACGGCGTTTAGCTCGCTCTTCCTCGACGAGTTGCTTGTGGGAGAGGATGACCTTCTTGGACTTGCGGTCAACTTCGAGTACTTTGAGACGCAACTCGCGACCCACGAAGCGGTCGAGGTTGCGAGGCGAGCGGATGTCTACTTGAGAGGCCGGGACGAAACCCGGGACGCCTACGTCCACACGCAAACCGCCAGTGACCCGCTCGGTGACCATGCCAGCCACCGGCTCGCCCGTTTGGGCGGCTTCCTCAAGCCTTCGCCAGATACGCTCGATGTCGGCCTTCTTCTTGGAAAGCCTGATGACGCCATTTTCCTCATCAACGTGCATGACGGCGACTTCGATGCGTTCGTCGCGCTTGGGTAGCTCCTCCTGGGAGGCAAACTCGGCCCTGGGTATGAGGCCCTCATACTTGGCGCCCACGTCCACGTGAACGCCCTCATCCGTGACGGCAGCCACAATGCCCTCGACAATGTCGCCCTTGACCAGGTCTCTGGGAGCAGCAGCTTCCCCCAGGGACTGGCCGGAGCGGTGTCTTGGTTGAAATGTCATCGCAGTCTCTTGCGACGCTTCATCTTTGACACCATGAGAATCCACGGAAAGGTCGTCTCTTTGAGGTTCCTTGCTTGCCATCTTGGACACCTGTTATTTTCCGTGGGCGCGCTATAGCGCGCCCTTGAGAGAGATGTCGCCAGCCAGTAAGCTGGCCCTGCGTTGTGGGCCGTTTTCGGCCCACGACAAAACGTGTCAACGTCTCAGGTTAGTTCTTGCATGTCCCGCCAGTTTGGTCCTGCTTTCACGTCGGCCTTAAGGGGGACTTTGAGCTCGGCTGCGTTTTGCATCACCTCCTTGACGATGGCGGCTACGGTATCAACCTCGTCGCGAGGTGTCTCCAATACAAGCTCGTCGTGGACCTGAAGCAAGAGTCTGCTGTAATGGGAGCTTTGTGGCAAGCGGTCGGCCAGGCGCACCATGGCAATCTTCATGATGTCAGCCGCCGTACCCTGGATTGGCGTGTTGGCTGCGGCCCTTTCGGCGTAAGCGCGCTGCCTGGCGTCCTCTGATGCGAGGTCGGGAAGAGGCCTGCGACGGCCGAAAACCGTCTCGACCCAAAGACGCTCGCGGGCCTCAGCTATGGTGCGGTCCAGGTAGTTTTTCACTTGCGGCAGCTCGCGGAAATAATGGGCAATGAATTCCTCGGCCTGCTGGCGGGAGACACCAATCTGCTCGGCGAGGCTGACGGGGCCCATGCCGTAGAGGACGGCGTAATTAACGGTTTTTGCGACGCGGCGCATGTCGGAGTTAACGGCCTCGGGCGGGACGTCGAAGATGAGGGCTGCGGTGCGCTGGTGGATGTCCTCGTCGCGCTCAAAGGCCGAAATCAGGCGCGGCTCGCCAGAAAGGTGGGCAAGGATGCGCAGCTCGATCTGGGAGTAATCGGCGGAGACAAGGAGCCAGTCGGGGCCGGGAGCGACGAAACAGGCCCTGATCTTGCGGCCCCATTCCGTGCGGATGGGAATGTTCTGAAGGTTGGGATTGCGAGAAGAAAGGCGGCCGGTGGCCACGACCTGCTGCTCGAAGGTGGTATGCACGCGGCCCTGGTCGTCGGCCAGGCGCAGGAGGCCCTCGACGTAGGTGGAGCGCAGCTTGGCGTACTCGCGGTATTCGAGAATGAGGCGGGCGATTTCGTGTTCCTGAGCGAGCTTTTCCAGTACAGCCGCCGAAGTCGAATAGCCGGTTTTTGTACGGCCAGCGCGAGGTAGCCCCAGGTCTTCGAAGAGCACCTTTTCCAGTTGGCGCGGGGAGTCAAGGTTGAATTCGCGGCCGGCCAGCTCGTAGATGCGGTGGGCCAGGTCTGCGGTAAGCTGGTCCAGCTCGGCGCCCAGTCTCTGCAGGGCCTCTCTGTCAACGGCGATACCGGCGCGCTCCATGGCGCGGAGGATGGGAATGAGCGGCATCTCCACTTCGCGGAAGAGGCGGCCGGCGCCGATCTGGTCAAGCTCGCGCTCGAGGACAGGGCGAAGCTCGATGGCAGCCAGGGCCAGGCGGCCAATGCCCTGGGCGGCGGACTCGGCGTCGGCAACTTCGGCAGCCGGTAGCTGGTAACCCAGGTGCCGCATCGCCAGGGTTTCCAGTGCACGCACACCGCGGTGGGGCGAGACCATATAAGCAGCCAGGCTAACGTCGAAGTCCACGCCGTCGAGGGCCAGACCGGCGGCTTCAAGGGCTGTCATGTCGCGCTTGGCGTCGGCACAGGTCTTGAGGACGGCCGGGTCGGCCAGGATGCGCCTGGCGGCGTCTGCTGCTTCTGTGGCGCCGGTATCAGCAAAAAGGCCCTCAAGCTCGGTGGTGCCCAGCGGCACGTACACGGCCCGGTCGCGCCCTGCGAAGGCCACGCCCACGGCCCTCTCGTTGAGCACAGCCACGGCCAGCCCCAGTTGGGGGCCGGCTTGCCGGACCAGCTCCTCCACTTCTTCGGGCGTGCAGGCCACCGAGATTAAGGCCTCAACGGCTTCTGCTTCTGGCAGCCTAGGCAGGAGCTTGCTGAACTCCAGCTCGGCGAAAAGCCTGCGAAGGTGCGCCCAGTCCGGGCCGGGCCATGCGAAGTCGTCGGGCTGCGCGTCCAGGGGGACGTCATCGGCGACCGTGGCCAGCCTGGCGCCCAGCTCGGCAGACTGGCGGTGCTCCCGCAGGAGATTGGCGATGCGCGGCGGCTGAATCTCGTCGAGGTGTTTGTAGAGTTCGTCGAGAGAACCGTACTGCTGGAGGAGCTTCCGGGCGGTTTTGGGACCGATTCCTGGCACGCCGGGTATATTGTCGGAGCTGTCGCCGCCGAGGCCTTTTAGCTCAGCTACACGGCGCGGCTCTACGGAAAACTCCTCGCGGACGCGGTCTTCGTCGTAGAGGCGGGTATCAGTGAAGCCCCTGACGGTGGCCAGGAGGCGGACCTGGGGGCCGACTATCTGGACCAGGTCGCGGTCACCGCTGACGGCCAGGACCTGCCAGCCCTCGGCCGCGGCGCGTCTGGCAAGCGTGGCAATCACGTCGTCGGCCTCGACGCCGGGGACTTCAAGAGTCTTCATGCCGAAGGCACCGACTAGCTGGTGGGCCAGTTCAACCTGTTGGGCTAGCTCAGGGGGCGTAGGCGGGCGATTTGCTTTGTATTGCGGGTATTGTTCGTGGCGGAAGGTAGGTCCCCTGGCGTCAAAAACAACGACGGCGGCGTCGGGTTTTTCCTGTTCGAGGAGATTGAGCAGCATCTCAGCGAAGCCTAAAAGAGCACCTGTGGGCTGGCCGGTCGTGGTGGTCAGCGAGGGCAAGGCATGAAAGGCCCTGAAGAGGAGACTGTTGCCATCTACGGCGAGGAACTTGCGGGCCATGGTCATCACGGCGGCGTCAGAAGGACATTGCCGGGAAGACAAGCGCGCCGGCGCCCGGTGGGGGAAGGGTGAGCCAGGGGCCGGGATAGTCCACCAGGGCCAGATACCAGGGCCGGCGTATCGCACCGGTCTCGCCCAGCCAGCGCAGCCAGGCGGGCGGGGAGATGTATTCCTTTATGCGCGGCCAGCCCTCGATGCCGCCGAGCTGCGCGGCCAGGAGAATAGCGTCGTCGCGGCTGCCAAGCTGGTCAACAAGGCCCAGGGCTCTGGCCTGCCGGCCAGTGTAGACGCGGCCGTCGGCAAGCTTGCGCACTCGCTGCACGTCCATGCCCCGACCGGCCGCCACATCCCGCACAAACTGGTCGTAGATGTCCATGACCATTTGCTTGACGAGGGCTTTTTCGTCAGGCCTGGGTGCGCGGAAGGGCGACAAAAGGTCCTTGTAGGGACCGGAAGTGATGGCTACGTCCTCGACGCCGTAGCGCTTGAGCAGCTCGGCGAAGTTTATGCTGGAGAAGATGACGCCGATTGAGCCGGTAAGGGTGCCAGGGCTGGCGACAATCTTGGTGGCAGCGGAGGAGATGTAGTAAGCGCCGGAGGCGGCGGTATCGCCCATGGCTGCAACAACGGGCTTTTTGCTTTTCAACTCGCGGACGCGATTGTAGACGGCCTGGGCGGCAGCCGGGGCGCCGCCGGGGCTGTCTACCCACAGGACGACCGCCTTGACGGAGTCGTCTTTCTCGGCGCGGCGGAGCTGGTCGAGAACAGCCACCATGCCGGCCGCGGGTGCCATAAAGCCGCCGAAATCAGAGGCCGTAATGAGGCCCTCAACGGAGACGAGGGCGACGGCTGGCTTGCCGGCGGTTGCCAGACCCTCGCCCCTCGGGGTCAGCCAGGCGATGATGCCCAGGCAGACTGCGAGAGCGCCCGCCAGCACGACCACCAGGCAGCCGAAAAGGACCGTCAGGCCCCAAAGGGGTCGCCGCGGCCGTGGTGGTGGCTGCAGCGGCGGCTCCGGCGGCCGAGGATACGAAGGCACATCCGACACAGGTGGCTCTTGCATCGTAATCACGCCTCACATTGGCTCTATTGACTGATACAAAAGCTTTCGTTCATGGGCCGGCAAAAATCGGGAAAGCGAAAAGCCTCTGCCTGGGGGAAACCCTTTGAAAAGGGTTGTCCCCCAGACCCCCTTCCCAAACTTTTTCAGGCTGTGGGCGGGCCGGATTTTCGGGCGCGGGCAGCCAGTTTTGCAACGGTACAATGCTGCCCCACCGACACCCACAAGCGCGGTGGCAGCCGTACCATCACGCGCCCGAAAATCCGCCCCACCCGAGAAGGCAGCCACCCCTCCTGGTACCGCTCATGTGCTTGCCCGCCGGCCCTGGTGCCTCTGCGTCTCCGCCAGGGAGCACGAGCATTTACGGGGAGGGGGTGCAGGGGGAACCCCGCTTTTTGCCCAAAGGGGGGTTCCCCCTGCTGGGGGAAACCCTTTGAAAAGGGTTGTCCCCCAGACCCCCTTCCCAAACTTTTTCAGGCTGTGGGCGGGCCCGACTTTCGGGCGCGGGCAGCCAGATTTGCAACGGTGCAATGCTGCCCCACCGACATCCACAAGCGCGGTGGCAGCCGTACCACCACGCGCCCGAAAATCCGCCCCACCCAAAAACACGACCACCTCTCCCGGCGCCGCTTATGCCCTTCCTCGCAGGCCTTGGTGGCTGCTCAGCTCTGCCCCGGAGTGCGAGCATGTGCGCGTTGACTTTTTGGGCGCGGCGCGTCTATGATTGTACAGGGCCGGGATGGTGGAATCGGTAGACGCGCCGGACTCAAAATCCGGTGGGGGCCAACCCCCGTGCGGGTTCGAGTCCCGCTCCCGGCACCAGTTTTTCATCGCCTTTTGGCCAGGTTGTCGAGAACGGCAGCCCACTCCTCTCGCATCCCCGCTGGTGAGCTCATCCACCGGAACTTTTCGTACCGTGCCTGCACAAGCACGTCGGGCGGGACGGCTGATAGCTCGGCAAGGGCGGTAAGTAAAGTTTGCTTGACGTGCCTGGCAGCCTCAGCGGGGGCCGTGTGGGCACCGCCAGGGGGCTCTGGGATTATGCCGTCAATGACACCGAGGGCAAGGGCGTCCTCGGGTGAGAGTTTCAGAGCGACGGCGGCTTCCTTCTTAAGATTTGGGTCGCGCCATAATATTGCCGCACAGGACTCCGGCGCTATGACCGAGTAGTAGCTGTTCTCCATCATGAAGACGCGGTCTCCAACGCCGATGCCTATTGCGCCGCCGCTGCCACCCTCGCCGATGACTACGACGACAATGGGCACTGGCAGTCCGAACATTTCCTGCTGATTAACTGCGATGGCCTCAGAAATGCCCCTGGATTCGGCGTCGGCAACACAGTCGGCGCCGGGCGTGTCTATGAAGGAGATGATGGGCCGGCCGAGGTTCGCGGCCAGGCGCATGACGCGGAGGGCTTTGCGGTATCCTTCGGGGCGGGCCATGCCAAAATTGCGGCGCTGGCGCTCAGCCAGAGAGCGGCCTTTTTGGTGGCCGACAATGGCCACCGGCTGGCCCTCGAGAAAGCCAAGCCCGGCCACCATGGCTCCGTCATCGCCATAGCGACGGTCGCCGTGTAGCTCGACAAAGTGCTCGAAGATTGCCTGCACGTAGTCCAGCGTGTAAGGCCGCTGCTCGTGGCGCGAGAGAGCTACGTGCTGCCAGACTTGCTCAAGGTGGTCTGCAGGGTAACTCACGGCTGTCCCTCTTGGTGCGGAGAAGCTTCCGAAGTATGCTCCGTTGCCCACCTCAAAATGACCTCTAAGGTCTCGTGGAGCTGCTGGCGCGGGACGATCATGTCTATCATGCCGTGCTGGTACTGGAATTCGGCTGTCTGGACTTCTGGCGGCATGCGCATTTTGGTTACTTCGACGACTCGTGGTCCGGCAAAGCCCATGGAGGCACAGGGTTCCGCCAGAATGATGTCGCCGAGGAAGGCAAAGCTGGCTGTGACGCCGCCGTACGTGGGATCAGTGAGGACCGACACGTAAAGGCAGCGGGCCTCGCGCAGCTTCCGGGCTGCTGCGGCGGTTTTGGGCATCTGCATAAGGGAAACCAGGGATTCCTGCATGCGGGCGCCGCCGCTGGCGCAGAAGATGACCACGGGCAGATGCAGCAAAGCGCAACGCTCGAAGAGCCGCGCCACCTTCTCGCCGACGACGAAACCCATGCTGCCGCCGATGAAGGCCAGGTCCATAATGCCCAGGCCGGTTGCGATGCCGCCGATGCGAGCCGCGCCAGTGAGGACAGCTTCGTTGACGCCGGTTTTTGTACGGGCAGCTTCCAGCTTCTCCTGATACTCAGGGAAGCTGAGGGGATCGTAGAGAGGCATGTCTGCGTCCCATTCCTCAAAACTTCCCTCGTCCACGGTGAAGTTGACGCGCTGCCACACACTGAGGCGGAAATGGTGCCCGCACTTGCTGCATACCCGCAGGCTCCGCTCCAGCTCGCGACCGTAGAGCAGTTGATGACAGCCAGGGCACTCTTCCCATAACTCCGCCGGAATCTCTAACATGCGCTTGGCCTCGGCTTCAGTCATGCCCTCCTCCCGATAGGGGCGAGATAAGTACCGGGCGCAGTGAGAGACACTGCAATCCCGTGGTGCGAAGGATGGCTACGAAGAGCGCACCGGTGCCCCGATTTGCCGGCGACGCATGGCTATGTTAGCATGAGTGGCGCAGCTTTGCTACCGAGGGCGGCCATGAATCTTGACGAACTACGTGCCCGGATTGACGAGCTTGACCAGAGGTTGCTCGAGCTACTTCGGCACCGCGCGGAAGTGGCCAAACAAATTGGGGAGCTGAAGAGGGCCGCGGGCCAGGAGATTCTGGACACGGCTCGCGAGCAGGCTCACCTGCAGTCCCTGGCGCAGTCCGACACGGGTCTGCTGTCACCGGAGGCCGTGCGGGCAGTCTTTGCGGAGATAATTTCTGCCTGCAGGGCCGTACAGGAGCCGCTGTCGGTAGCTTATCTGGGGCCACCCTACACCTTCACTCACCTTGGGGCGCTGCGGCGTTTCGGCACCTCGGCCAGTTACGTGGACTGCGGGTCAGTGCAGGAGGTTTTCGAGGCCGTCGAGAAGGGTCTGGCTCATGTCGGCGTGGTGCCGGTGGAGAATTCCATTGGTGGTGCGGTGCCGGAGACTCTGGATTGTTTTGTGGCCAGCGACGTGAACATTGTTGGGGAGCACTACGAACCCATCCACCACTGCCTGGCGGCTCTCGGACCCGTGGAAGGCATCAAAAGACTGCACTTGCATCCGCAGGTGCTGGCCCAGTGTCGGCGGTGGCTGCGGGATAACCTGCCGGGAGTGGAAATAGTCAACCATTCGAGCACGGCGGCGGCAGCACAGACGGCGGCCAACGACCCGCAGTCGGCAGCGCTGGCATCGGCCGAGGCGGCTGAGGCTTACGGACTGATCATTCTTGCACGCAACGTCGAGGACTACCCCAATAACCGGACGCGGTTCCTCGTGCTGGGTCGTGGGACCTGTGAGCCGACTGGAAAAGACCGTACGTCGCTCCTGTTTGCGACGGCCCACCGGGCTGGGGCGCTGCACGAGGCCCTGACGCCCTTCCAGAAGTACGGCGTGAACATGACGATGATCCAGTCGCGGCCGGTGCGGGGGCGGTTGTGGGAATACGTGTTCTTCGTGGACGTGGAGGGTCATGCCACTTCGGCGCATGTGGCCAAGGCGATAGAGGAAATGCGGGGGTTCCTGCCCACTCTCAGAATCCTCGGCAGTTACCCGGCGGCGGAATAGCGGGCCCGCGGCCCGACGTGGCACAAGCGTTTCGGCGCCGGCCCGCATCAGGGGCGGAGAGGCGTGTCACGCCGGGGGTCGGCCCGCCAGTCGTCCGCGCATTGTCTGACCCGGCTGGTGCGGTTCTGACTATCTGCGGAGCCCGACCTTCTCCAACCGCGAGGCAAGCCCCCAGAAGGACTGCAAGAAAGGTTTTTGCTGTGGACCTTCCGTGCAGGGTCATTGGTGCGGACTCGACTTGACCTGGCTGCCGGTCCACGAAGGAAAAGCTTGACGCTGGGAGTTCTTGCTGCATGAGCGTGACTGACTGGTGGGATGGTGGTCTTGCAAGAGTCAGCAGGAAAACTGTAACGAAGATTTTTGCCGTGAATGCTGTCTCGGGTGCAACTGTTGCAGAACTCGACCGGACCTAGCCGGCGGTCCGTGAAAAGCACATGTGTACGCGCGCAAGTTACGGTGGATGAGCGCGACGCAAGCGCGAAAAGGCAGTTTCGCAACAGTCGGCCGAGAAGTCATGCTGTGGACCAGCGCGCCGGACTTTTCTGCAGTGGATCCTGATATCGCCGCCGCGCGTACGCTTTCATTACGCTCGTCCAGTTGTGCCCATGCCCAGCAACTGGCCCAATTTCTCCATGGCCGCTTTGCACTGGTCGGTCTTGGGGTACTCCTGGAGCGCTTCGATGCGGTCGCGCAGGTTAGGGACCTGGGCGAAGAAGCGGCCCACGCGAACCTGCATCTCCAGGAGTTTCTGGTCGTGGGCTACGTCGCCGGGGGCGGAGAGGAAGGTCTCGAGTTCTTCCATAGTGATTTCCTTATCCTGGCCGGCGGCAGCGCAGGCCTGTTTGACTATGGCAGCGTTGACCAGGCGGCTTGCCCCGCGAGTGAGCAGAAATGCGCAGCGGTCAGCCGAATAGTCAATGGCGTCTGGCCAGCCGCGCATCAAAGCGGACATTACCACAACCGGAGCCAGGACTATCTTCCAGATGGGATTGGCGCCGGCGATGTAGACGAGGGCCAGCTCCGTGCGGACGTGGCGGGCGAGGATGTGGCCCATCTCGTGGGCGACCAGGGCATTGAACTCGTCGCGAGAGATGGCTTCCTTGAGGGCCCGGGAGGCCACAATGGTTCCGCCCTTGAGCGGGAGCGTGAACATGAAAGCCCTCGGCGAGTCAAGGATGTACATGTCCGGGGGTCTCTTCAAGCCCGCTAGCTGAGCG
>JANZZA010000598.1 GCA_026419655.1 Armatimonadota bacterium
GCTCTTGGGCGAGCGATAGCCACCGCTCAGGACCGAGCAGGACTGCATCGCCAGCCCGCAGCTCCGCCTACCCATGCCAGACGCCGAAGACCACTCGCACGATGTCCCTCGCGGCCTGGCGGCACTTTGGCGGCTGGCCGCGCCCGGCGACGATGAAGGGCGCGTGGCGTGACTCGACGGTGAGGCAACGCGCCTCTCGGTCGAGGTAGAAAGCGGTAAATTTGTCGGCGACCTCATCCATCGGGACCGTGAGATTGGGGAGGGCTTCGATGAAAATCCGCATGAGTACGGGCTTGTAGCTATGCTGCATGCGGGTGCAGGCAAAGCGGACGAGTTCGCGGCTGGGCTCTGGCAATAAAGAAAGCAGGTACTCGTCCATGTCTCCTACCTGCCTTTATCGCGCTCCTGCACGGCCGGCCCGCAATCAGGCTCGCGGGCTGTCACACACTTCAGATTACAATCAGCCAGTCGTCTTCGGGGAAAAGGAACGAGAGTCCGGCATCGCCGTCAGCAGACGTTGGCTGTGCGGCTTCGGCGGTGCTGCCCCACTTCGACAATCCCACGCAGCCGTCAGGATAGACACGAAACCTCCGCTGCTTAAAGGCTGCCTGAACATTATTGTACGGAACGCCTTCCTTTGCAAGGGCTTCGGCAATCTCGCGCTTGTCGAGCGGCCTGCCAGCACGCTCCAGGAGTTCTTCTACACGGTCCGCAACAGTCCGGTAAGGCTCTACGCCCCAACGTCTGAGGCCATAAGTGCCCAGCCTTTGGGTGAGCACGAACTCCTCGCAGCGGACGAGGCAGCCGTGGACCGTGTGGTCGCTGACGTGATGCAAGCGGGGGTTTTGTTCCCGGACGATACGGGCAATCTCTGTGTAATGCAGCGGCCGGCCGGCCATAGCAAGGGCTGCGTAGACGGCGCGGCGGAGGTTACCGGTGGCCGACAGCCAGGTTTGGGCTGCTGGCCGCACCATATCGCCTATCAGTGGCGTCGGCTGTATAGCCATTAGCCGCGCGCGGACGTATTGTGCGGGCAGGCACACCGTGCCCTCGCGCGCCCCACAACATTTCACTTCCCGCCCCGCCGCGGAGTTGTCGCCCCAGCAACTGCCTTCGCCAGCAACAGGCTTTTCGGCCGAGGCGTGGGCCGCGGGATTTTCTGGTCTGGCGGGTGCGTCCGCGTTGCGCTGCATTGCAAGCTCCTGGTTTAGCGCGTGAGATAGGCGATGGGCAAAGTCCTCGATATGTTCCTCGGCGTTGAGCTGTGCCAGCAACCGCTGAGCGCATCGCTCCGCGGCCTCCCACAAGCCGTCGCAAGCGCTTGGATGCCAAATGCACGTGGTATCTTCGTCCACGTCGAAGGCGTAAGCAGTGCCGCTGAGGAGCACGCCGAGGACGGCCAGATGGCGAGGCGCAGGCTCCTCCTGCCAGCCCATCCGCAGGGCGAGCTGCCGGGCCATGTAATCCGCACAAACACATCCAAGGGAGGCTGTCAGGACCTCTATTACGGCTTCTCCTATGCCCATCCAGTAGGGGTCGCGGCACGCCAGGCGACGCATGCGGACTGTTTGGCGGGCGTAAATCTGGCGGACACGCTGGCGGGTGAGGCCGTAGGGGGTAGCGACCTCCTCCAAGGTGGGTATCGGGCCAGCCCCAGCACCCGCGCGGCGGAGCCAAATGTCAGCGTTTCTTTCTGCCATCGGCGAAGTGCAGCCGCGTGCTGCCGCGTGGCGCGCCAAGTCTCGGAATGCTTCGGTCAGGCTCGGGTATTGAGGGGCCGCCCGAACGGCCAACCGCGGGGCGACTTCCTGGCCCGCGGCTTCTAGGCAAGACTCCTCGGGCCCAGCCGCCGCCTGACTGGGCTGGGCTAGCTCCTGGGCCGTTGGAGCTTGTGTCGGCTGGGGCGGGCCAGGTTTGGCCAACCGCGCCCTGATTTCCTCTTGCAGCAGCAGGAGGGCTTCGAGCTTCTTCACTCCAACGCCGCGCACCGCCGCAAAGTCTTCCGGCTTCAACGACAATACCTCGCCAACGGTCCGGGCCCCCGCCCGCAGAAGCGAGTTTAACAACAACCCACCTGGCGTTAGCCCCAAGTCCGCCAGTTCTAGTACAGTAACGTCTTCGGTGATGACTTCGGTCCCGCTCAGCGCAGCGGGGTGCTCCTCGAGCCGCGCGGGACCGCGCGTGGGGGAAATCTCACGACTATGCTGGTCGTCGTGAGCGTGAGGCTGGCTTTCGGGGGCCGGCACCGCATGTGCTTTCAGTCTCGCTTGGATCTGCAACAGGAGCTCTACTTGGCCCTCGCCAACGCCGCGGAGCTTGCGAAACTCCTCGGGTGAGAGCGACAAAATGTCGGTGGCCCTGCGCACGCCAGCCCGCCATAAAGAATTAACAATCCGCGTCCCGTATGCCCGGAGCCACGGCAATTGGTGTAACAGGTCAAAGGTGGTGACACAGGTTGAACCCTTTTGTTGGGCCGTTGACGCCGAATTTGTTTCAGGCTGCGCCAACGACCAAAGTCCCTCCGCGACCTGTCGGACGCCGGTCAGGTAGGGGACGGCTGCAGCGCGAGAAAGCGCCGCATGCATGGCAGCTGTGGTTGTCTTGTTCGGTTCAGCCGCAATGAAGCCCCTCGCCCACGCCCGCCGCGTTATTTCGGCGGAGGAAAGTGGACGGCTCGCTTGCTCCAAGACAGCCCTGGCCGCTTGCAGATAGTCCATGATTGTCTTCGCTCCGCTGCCCACGCCAGCCCTTCGACTGTGGCAGCCTTGTTGTGCGACAAGCCGGGTTCTCCAAATGG
>JANZZA010000612.1 GCA_026419655.1 Armatimonadota bacterium
GGCGCCGAGTGTTCCGGGGTGTACTCAACCCCACAGGGCGACGACTTGAGCTTGCGCAGAAGGTCACCAAGCTATGAGGGGCGGCTGGCAAGAGCAGCAAGAAGAAGTTTGGGAAAAGGGGCCTGAGGGAGAACCCTTATCACAGGGCTTGCCCCGGACCAACTTGCCGCAGTCTGCTGAAGTTCTCGCGTACGCGGGCAAATAACCTCTAACGCTAGGAGCGCTGCCATGCCATCTCTTAGAGTCGGCACCGCCTGGACGGACATCACGCCGCGGATAGGCGTGAGTATTCCTGGCTATTTTACTGACCGCAAAGCCGCGGACATTCTCGACCCCATCATGGCCAAGGCTCTCGTATTCGAGGCGGGCGGCACGAGTCTGGCTATTGTCGTTTGCGACCTCATCGCACTGGTCAAGGAAGATACCGACCGGGCCAAGCAGCTAGCCGCTGACTTGACCGGCATCCCGCCGGAAAACATGATGATAGCGGCTACTCACACGCATTACGGCCCGGCAAGCATAACCGTTTTCAACACAGCCAAGGACGAAGAGTACTGCGATTTCATGGTACGGCGCATCGCGGACGCCGTGAGGCTGGCCCAACTAAGGCTGCGGCCGGTGGTTGTTGCACACGCGTCTGGAGAAGTTGTCGGGGAATCCTTCAACCGCCGGTGGCTGATGAAGGACGGGCGCGTGGTCATGAATCCTGGCTACCTCAATCCTGACCGCGTCAAGCCCGTGGGGCCGGTAGACCGCGAGCTGGTGTTACTGGCGGCGATGACGCCAGAGGGCGAGCCGCACGCGGCGCTGATGAACTTTGCGCTGCATTACGTGGGCGGGCCGTACGACAACAGGATAAGCGCGGACTATTTCGGCGCTGCGACGGCAGCCCTACCACGGATGTGGGGCAAGGATTTCCTGGCCGTGCTGGCCAACGGCTGCTGCGGCGACATAAATAACTGCGACTTCGACCGCCGGCCACCTGACTATCCCCACCCCTTCTACCAAGCCCAGCGGGTTGGGGATGTGGTGGCAGCGGAAGCCTTCAAGACGTGGCGGCGCATCTGGGACTGGTCGGATGAGGCGACCCTGGCGGCTGCCAGCGATTATCCTCTTTTTCGTCGCCGGCACCCGACAGAAGATCAGCAACGCCAAATGGAAGAGCTGCTGGCCGGCCCACCGCAACCCGAAAACCCGCAGTGGATGTACGCAAATGAGTGGAAGCGTGTCATGGCCCTGCCGCAAGAGTGGCCTTTGCAAATCCAGGTCATGCGCATAGGCGACCTGGGTATCGTCGGCCTGCCAGGCGAGGTCTTCACAGAAATCGGCATGGCAATCAAGGCCCGTTCACCCTTCCCCCGGACGATGGTTATTGAGCTGGCCAACGACTGGGTGGGCTATATTCCCACCGATAAGGCCCTGCAAGAGGGCAGCTACGAGACCGAGCTGGGCACCAATTCCATGGCGGCGCCTGGGACTGCCGACCAGTGGACAGAAGCAGCCGTAGCACTACTCACCCGGCTGGCGCAAGGTTAACAGAAAACCCTAAAGAGACTGTTGCAAAACTCACCTGGACGCGGCTCCCAATCCGTCAACGGCACACATTTATGCCGGCAAGTTATACTCCGAAGAAGCAGACCGCCCGTGAAAACAAGGTTTTGCAACGGTCTCCTAAAGGAGCTGGGGAAGATCCGTTTATCGGGTGACTGCTGCAAAAGCCATCTCAGCGGTCACAAAAATAAGCGAAAATAAAGGGTCGAGGGCACAGCATTGTACGCTTTGCGCACCTCCAATGGGGCTGCACCAGCTTCTGCGATAACCACCTTGGCGACGGCCCTTGAAGAGGACTCTCGCGCACCCTCTTCTCGAACTTTACCTGTCCTGTCCCCACCGCGCACGATGTTCTCGGCGATTGTGTCCAGCGCCGCCCGGCGCGACCTCTACAAACCGGCAACCGACAGAAACTTTCCCTTGATAGGGACCGCGCGGACGCCTGTGCAACTGGGAAACCGCAAAGCAGGTGATAGCAGTCGCACCAAAGATGACAACGTGACCAAGAGGTGGAAGTCGGATAGAATGACGCCAGCGGTACACGGTCCTGGGCTGGAGGCAAGGGTTGTGACGGCCAATGCAGCGAAGCGTAGTAGTTGTGCTCGTGCTGGTAGCCATCGCAGCGGCCGCCCTGCTGTGGTGGGCACAGCAGCCCGCGCCAGAAAAGGCTGCGGCCCAGCCTGGCAGCAACAGTAGTCGAGCTGGCCAAGCGCCTGCGGTATCTGGCCCGTCGGTTGAAGCCCGCGGCGCTGAAATCGAGCAAAAGGACAAAACCGGCAAGGTACTCTGGAAGCTCAAAATCTCTGGCACCTTCACAACGGATAAGGCTTTGGGGTCTGTTAAGGGTAAGGATGTACAGTGGGACCTTGTCCAAGCGGGCCAAAAAACCTGGCGGGCAGTGGCGCCGGACATTGAGGTGAACTATGCTGCGCGGCACATAAAGTTCCCTTCGGGCGCCAGAATGGCTGCCTCGGACGGTTCCATGTCCTTCGAAGCCGGCCGGATCGAATACCAGATGGACAGCGGCAAGATAGTTTGCTCGGGCCGGCCGACCATGAAGCTGCGCAGCGGGCATGTCCGGGCGACGGAATTTGTGGTTGATACGCAGCGGCATATCGTCTCGGCCCGCGCAGTTAGGGCGCGGTACACACGCTAGATAGAAGCTTTCATAGATATCCGATGCTGGCAGCGCACTGTGAGGGCCACTAAACATACCAAGGGTGACTCGACCATGAGCAAGCAGCGGTGGATAGGCTGGGTCCTGATAGCGGTCGCCGCCGCAGCCGCCTGGGGACAGGCTCAGAAGCGGACGCGCACTGCCGAGGTTTCTGCTGACGACATGGTGTTCAAGTGGGACACCAACCAGTTTGAGTTCAGCGGCAACTGCGTACTGGAGGTAAGCGGGCCGAACCAGGCCACCATCACGGCGCCGCGCATGTCCCTTCAGCTCACCGCCGATGGCCGAGCCATCAAGTTCTTGAAGGCTACCGGGCCGCTACGCACGACGGTGGTCACTGCCCCCGACAGCCAGGGCTTCAAGCGCCGCATTGTGGCTACCGCCAGCAAGTATGCCACTTATGTTGAGGTGGACCAGGTAGTGGAAATGGTTGGGGATGCGCAGGCGGACATGATCACGCTCCCTGAGAAACCTGACTCGCCTAAAGCTCACTTCGCAGGGGATATGCTTCGCCTTAGCCTCAAGTCGGGTGAGCTGAGCGCCAAACGGGTCAGGATACGTGTAGAAGGCGAACTTGGGGTACCTGCACCTAAGCAGGGGGAACAGTAACAGTCCATGGCCCTAGTTGCCCGAGGTTTAGTGAAAAGCTATGGCGGACGCCGGGTGGTGGACGGCGTGGACATAGAGGTGGAACGCGGCGAAGTGGTGGGGCTGCTGGGGCCAAACGGAGCCGGAAAGACGACAACCTTCTACCTGGTGCTGGGGCTGGTCCGGGCCGATGCTGGGGAAATACTACTCGACGGCAGAGACATCTCCCGGCTCCCAATGCACCTTCGGTGCCGCCAGGGCATCGGATACCTCGCTCAGGAACCCTCAGTGTTCCGGCGCCTGTCGGTGCGCGACAACCTGCTGTTGGTACTGGAG
The DNA here is from genome assembly GCA_026419655.1 of Armatimonadota bacterium. GTDB lineage: Bacteria > Armatimonadota > Zipacnadia > Zipacnadales > FEN-943 > JANZZA01. The sequence continues at coordinate 3,653 of JANZZA010000612.1, forward strand.
CTGCAGGGGCTGCCGCGAGCCGAGAGATATAAGCGAGCTGACGAACTAATGCAGCGCCTGCAGATAGACCACCTGGCGGACACGCCTGGTGGTGTGCTCAGTGGTGGGGAGCGGCGCAGGGTGGAGATTGCCCGGGCTCTGTGCACCTCGCCGTCCTTCGTGCTTCTTGACGAGCCTTTCACGGGCGTTGACCCCATCGCCATTGACGAGATCCGCACCCTTATCCATGGCCTGCAGTCCGACGAAATTGGCATTCTCATCACCGACCACAACGTCCGGGAAACCCTCTCCATTACTGACCGGGCTTATATCATCTCCGAGGGACGTATCCGCACCCATGGGCCGTCAGACCAACTGCCGAATGACCCCATCGCCCGCAAGTATTACCTGGGCGAGCGCTTCCAGATGTAGGCCGCGGCCATGCGAAAACTGGACTGGTATACCTTGACGGAATTCGCCGGGCCGTTTGTTTTCGGCGTGGGCGTGTTTTTCTTGCTGCTGGTGGGGATAACCCTGCTGCCAGACGCTCTGAAAATGATGGTGCGCGAGAAGGTGCCATGGGCCGTAGGGACGCAGGTCATTCTCTACAGGGTCCCGATGCTGTTGGCCTTGACGGTTCCTATGGCCGCCATGTTCGCCAGTCTCATGTGTTTCAGCCGGCTGAGCGGAGATGGAGAAGTGGTGGCGATGCGGTGTGCGGGGGTGCCGGTGCATACCATCGTGCGGGCAGTGCTCGCGGCAGGGGCCATCATTTCGGCGGTTATGTGCCTGCTGAGCCACAGTTTAGCACCCGCTTCTAACCACCGCGCCCGCCGCATCCTGGACGAATACCGCAAGCTGGAGCGCGGAACTCAGCACGTGGTACTGCGTATCCCTAGCCAGGGAATGCCGGAGCGGGTTGTCTACATAACAGAGCTGGATCTGCGAGCTCGCGAAGTCCGAGGGCTCTGGATCCTGGAATTCCGCGATGGACAGCCGTGGCAGAGTCTGTTTGCCAAGCGGGGCTACTGGGACGGGAAAGATTGGGTATTAGAGAAGGTCGAACATTCCCGGATGACACAAGAGGGCCTGCGTACGGAGCGGATACAGAGGGTGAGCTTCGACCTGGGTCGGACACCAGAAGACCTGGAGCGGATTGAATTCGGCACCGATGAGCTAACCACAGCCGAACTGCTAAGGGAGCTGGAAGTAGCCGAGCAGAGAAAGCCCCGCGACTGGGCGCGGGGGGCGGAGATACGCATGGAGATAGCCGGGCGATGGGCCGTGCCCTGGGCGGTACTGGGATTTGCCATGGTTGGCGCGGTTCTCGGAATCCGGCCCCACCGGACTACCAGGGGCGTAGCCCTGGGTGTTTCCCTGGCCATCATACTGGTTTACTACCTGGTGCTCCACACGATGTCAATTCTGGCCGAACAGGGCAAACTACCGGCAGCCCTGTGCGCGTGGACGCCCAATGCAGCCTTATACGCGGTAGGGCTGGCCGGCCTCCTCAGCAGCGACAAATAAAGGACAGCAGTAAGCGATGAACGTCTTTCTGCTGATAACGCTGATAGGTTTACCCATAGCCGGAGCAGTCATTGCCTGGCTGGGAGACCTCATCGGCTATCGGGTCGGCAAGTCGCGGCGGACGGTCTTCGGGCTACGGCCGAGGACAACCGCCCGACTCATCGGCGTAGTCGTCGGAGCCGTCTTACCACTGCTCGGCCTTGGCATGGCCGCCGTCGGTAGCCAGCAAGTACGTACAGCATTGCTGCATCTTCAGGACATCCAGCAACGCAACCGCGAGCTGGCCATGGAGACTGAGAAGTTGCTCGACGACCAAAAACGACTGCGAGAGGAAGCCAAAAAGGCGTCCACGGCAGCAGAAGAAGCACGACGGGAGGCATCGGCAGCTCGCGGCCAGCTAAACGAAGCCCAGCAGCAGCTCGACGCCCTGGAAGGTCAACTGTCGCAAGCGCAGCGAGGGCTGTCGCAAGTCCGCTCACAACTGTCCACGGCCCGCAAGACCCTGGCCCAAGCACATCAGCGCCTAGCCGCTCTTCAGCAGCAGCGCGATTCGCTCCAGCAGCGCGTCAGAAACCTCCAAGCCGAGGCCAAGAGACTTTCCGACAAGCTCGCTTTAGCCGATCAGCAGGCCCGGAAGATTGAGCAAGAGCGGCTGGCAGCCCTGGCCAGGCTGCGGGAGACAACTCAAAAACTATCTGAAGCGGAAGCCAGACGCGACGCTGCCCTGGGAGAAGCGGAAAAGCTCCGTGCCGAAGCCGATGAGCTCAGGGCGGCGGTGGCTGACCTGGAGCGGCAGCGCCAGCAGTTGGCCAATGAAACGGAGTTGTATAAGCGCCGCCTGAGTGAAACGACGAGCGAACTGGAAGCTCAGCAGAAGAAGTTAGCCGACGCCGAGCGACAGGTGAGGGCGGCCGGCGAGTATCTGGAACGACTGCGGGCAGAGTTCGCGCGGCGGCTGGCTGAGGAGCGGCTGATCGAAGAAAGTCCTGTGGTCATAGAGCCAGGTGAGGAAATCGTGCGTGCCACCGTATCGGCGCGCCAGACGCGGGACCAACTGGAAGCAACTTTGGCCGAGACCATGGTGCTGGCAAATCAGGCGGCGGTACTGCGAGGTGTAGTGCCGGACGCTCGTGGTAAGGCGTTAATTTTGGTACGGCCCTTACCTCCGCGAGCCGTGCCGGGAGAGCGGCTGGACGAAGAGGACATTATCTACGGCGTCGCTGAACGCATGCTTTCGTCCGGTGAGGAAAGCTTTTTGGTCCTGGTGCGCTCTTTAGAGCGCCATTTTGCGGCCGAACGGCGTCCCCTGATGGTCGAAATGCGCATCACACCCGACAAGGTGCGTTTCCGCGCCAATGAGGTGATCCTGACGCTGCGGTTTGAGGCTGGAGTGGCGGGGGCGGAGGTGCTCCGGCGACTGTTGGGTCTGCGTACACGTCTTCGAGAAATTGCTCAGGACCGGGGCTTGCTGCCGGACCCACGCACGGGCGAATACGGGGTGTTACTAGCCGACCAGATGCTGGAAGCCGTGGAGCGCGTGTCTAAGGCAAAAACCCCCACAGAACTTCGGGTGCTGGCGGCGCGAGACGTAAGAACAGCCGAACCTCTAGCGGTTAACCTGGAGGTCAGGGCAGTCCGTGGCTGAGCAAGCCCAGGAATGTAAGCCCTTCCTCGCGATAGACCCGGGAACGGGCAAATGTGGGGTTGCACTCCTGTCGCCGGAGGGGGAGGCCATCAAGCGAACCGTCGCTGCCGTGGAAGAACTGGCGAAATTGGTCAGCGAATGGGGTGGACGGGAGCTGACGGTCGTTCTTGGCATGGGCACGGGCTATCAGCGAGCCGCCGCAGCACTCAAGGAGGCAGGCGTAGAGCACATAGAGCTGGTCGAGGAAGCACGAACCAGTTTGCAGGCACGACAGCTATACTGGGAAGCTCACCCGCCGCGGGGCTGGCGGCGACTGATACCGCGAGGTCTTCTGGTCCCGCCGGTGCCGGTGGATGACTGGGCAGCCGTCGCCCTGGGCCGAGCATGGCTAGCTCAGAACAGGTTGCAGTCGTCGTGACCCAGAAGGCTTGCCAAAGTATCTCGTGTGACCGTTGCAAAACCATCCATTGGCTAAGTACCGCTGCGGCAGCAGCATAGGACTGGGCACCAAAGTTAAACTGCAGGCGCGCTAAGCGTCGGCTGCAGAAGGGTTTTGCAACAATCACTCGTGGATGACCCCGGAGGGCTTTCCTACCGTGGAGGTGACCACATGACCATAACTGAAAAATTACTCGCCCGCGCAGCGGGGCGCGATATGGTGCGGCCAGGCGACTTTGTGAATTGCCGGGTAGACCTGGTGCTGGCCAACGATATTACCGCCCCGATCGCCATAGAAAAGCTGGCCGAGATGGGGGCCACAAGAGTATTCGACCCGGAACGCGTAGCCCTGGTGGCCGACCATTACACGCCCACCAAAGACATCAAAGCCGCCCAGCAAGTGAAGAAGATACGAGACTTTGCCAAAGCCCAGGGAATCAAGCACTATTACGAGGCCTGTGAGGGCGGCATAGAGCACATAATCCTGCCGGAAAAGGGCCTGGTGCTGCCGGGCGACGTGGTAGTTGGCGCCGATTCGCACACGTGCACCTACGGAGCCTTGGGGGCTTTCGCCACGGGTGTCGGCTCAACCGATGCGGCCGCAGCTATGGCTACGGGCGAGTGCTGGTTTCGGGTGCCGGAGACAATGAAGTTCGTGTACACCGGCGTGCTGGGGCGCTGGATGACCGGCAAGGACCTGATACTGCACACCATCGGCCTCGTCGGTGTGGACGGCGCCCGGTACAGGGCCATGGAGTTCTGCGGTCCGGTGATAAGCTCTCTTGGCATGTCGGACCGCTTCACGATGTGCAATATGGCCATCGAGGCTGGCGGCAAGAACGGTATTATCGAGCCGGACGAGAAAACTGTGGAATGGATACGGCCCAGGGCAAGGCGCGAATATACGCTTCTTCACAGCGACCCCGACGCGGAATATGCCCAGGTACATGAGATAGACTGCACAGAACTGGAGCCGGTGGTGGCCTTTCCGCATCTTCCAGAAAACACCAGGCCCCTGAGCGAGGTTGGCGACGTGCCCATAGACCAGGTGGTAATCGGCGCGTGCACAAATGGGTGGCTCGAGGACCTGCGGCGGGCGGCGGAAGTACTTCGCGGGCGGCGGGTGGCTCCCTATGTGCGCTGTATCGTCCTGCCGGGAAGCTACGAGATTTTTCTTCAGGCCACCAGAGAAGGCCTTATCGAGGTTTTCCTTGAAGCAGGCTGCGTGGTCGGACCGTCCACCTGCGGGCCGTGTCTGGGCGGCCACATGGGCATCCTGGCCGAAGGCGAGAGGGCCGTGGCTACTACTAACCGCAACTTCATCGGGCGCATGGGCCACACAAAAAGCGAGGTCTATCTTGCCAGCCCCTATGTGGCAGCCGCCAGCGCCGTCGCCGGCCGGATAGCAAGTCCCAACGAGCTTTGATTTGGGTCAGCCAGCCTTGGGAAGAATCGGGGACCTTGGGACAAGGTCCCAGGGAGGCACCAGGGCATTTGCCGAGAGCCGTAACTCTCTGCGTTGACCGCTTTCGCGTGGGAGCAAAGAGAAATGAGCGTAATCAGAGGACGAGTCCACAAATACGGCGACCATGTGGATACCGACGTAATCATTCCGGCCCGCTATCTGGTGACCACAGACCCTGCGGAGCTGGCGGCCCACGCCATGGAAGACCTGGACCCGGATTTCGCCGGGCGCGTGCAGCCGGGAGACGTGGTTGTGGCGGGCCGAAACTTCGGCTGCGGCAGCTCCCGTGAACATGCGCCGCTGGCACTTAAGGCCGCCGGCGTCTCGTGTGTTGTCGCCGCCAGTTTTGCGCGGATCTTCTACCGAAACGCCCTGAATATCGGCCTGCCCATTGTTGAGTGCGCCGAGGCAGCCGACGCCATCCAGGCCGGCGACGAAGTGGAGATAGACTTGCAGGGCGGTGTAATAAGAGACCTCACGCGGGGCGGTGAGTGGCATTTCGCGCCGCTGACGGACATTGCAAAGGAGCTCCTCGACGCAGGTGGCCTGGTGCCGCTGGTACGGCGCAAGCTGGGCGTCGAGTAGCCGTTCAGCAAGACAACCATGACCGACAACCGAGGGGCCACGGAGCTGCCGTTTGCGCGCGCTAGAAAATCCGGCCCACCGAAACGTAAAAAGTTTGGGAAGGGGGTCTGGGGGAGAACC
>JANZZA010000740.1 GCA_026419655.1 Armatimonadota bacterium
CGTGCCGCCCGAAATCGGGATAAATCTACTAGACGACATAGCCAGGAAAGGCTGCGGAGAGCTTTACGTCAATCCCGGGGCCGAAAGCCCTGAGCTGTTGGAAAAAGCCCGCGCGCTGGGCCTTGAGCCCATCCTAGCCTGCAGCATCCTTGCGATAGGCGAATCTCCCAGCGACTACGCATGACCTCAGCGTGGCCTGAGACGCAGGAGCCTGCCGCCCCCTGGCCGCAGCCGCACCTTCGCCTCGCGGCCGCCCGCATCTCGCCACTTGCGAGACCCGGGGTCGAAAACCTGCAGGGGACCAGGGCCGACAACGGCTGTGGTTACGCCAGCCTCATAGTCCAGATTAACCACTACCACGTGCGTTGCTTTCCCTTCGCGTAGCCCAAATATGCCAAGCACCATGCCCTTGACAGGCTTCGGCGGCGTGTACGGCATGTCACGGACTGGCGGACTCAAGCGGAAGGGCACGTCAGACGGCAGTTTCACGGTGCCCGGAGGGACCATTCCCGTGTGATAGACCGCCAATGACCGCAGCGGCTGCAACTCCGAAGCCATGGCCACAAATTCGCGATTGACTTTTTGCAGGACGTAATAGAGCGGCGTCGGCGAATAGTCTTCGAGACGTGCTATAGCCCCTTCGTGGCCAGGGTGACAGTACACGTAATAGGAAATGCCCTGGGCGCCGTAAGCGAGAGAGGTATAGACAAGATAACGCACTTCATCGCCCTTGGGTGCGCGCATGCCTGGCGACCACGTGCAGGCCTGCACTATATTCAGGAAAGGCAGCCCGGCGTTAAGAGCGGCCTCGCGGATGAGCGCAAGGTTGAGGAAGTACTGGTCGGTATCGCCGCCCACAGCGAACTGATAATGGTCGTAGCTAATCAGGTCGGGCTTGACAATATCCAAATACAGCCGCAGGTGTTCTTTGTACGCTGTAACGACGTCTCCCTTGGTGCCCAGTTGCTCGTTGGTCGCATAGGTCGGGAAAAGGTTTATGTAAGCAAGATGAGCGGGGTCACGCTCGCGCAGGTAGGCGACTATGCGGCCCAGCGCTGGGAAAGCAGCAGCGCTCGGCTCGTCTGTGATGCAATAACTGTAGAGAGCCGGATGATTTTTCACGCGGTCAATCAGGGCGTCGAGTTGGGCCTTTTTGGTGGGGTCGTCGAGGCTGGCCGGAGTGATGAGGCCGTCGTAGAGCTGGGCCCGCAGACCATGCCGGTGGGCCACATCCAGCTCTTTCTCGCTGCACCACACCACATTGAAGCCGCCAGCCGCCATCTGCTCGGCAATGGCGTCGGTCATCGGCGGCCCCGCCCAATAAGTCACTATAGGCGTGCCGATGCACCACCGCTGCTGGTCGCCGGTTGAGCTTCTAGAGGCCATAGCGACCGACAACAGCGCCGACGCCGCAAGTGCATGCACCGAAAACATGAGCCCTCCAGGCGACTGACACCGACCCATTTGCATAGATTACCCTCCTCTTAGCGCTAACCCTTCTTGGCTGCGATGACCTGGAGACAGTGGGGCAAGTGATCACCGTGGCCGCGATGGATCATGACACACTCCACACACCGGCCATGGTACTCGCAGCCGGCGGGGCAACTGCACAGGTCCTCGCCCGAGGCGAATATCTCTGCGAGGAATCGCTCCTGCAGCCGCCGGGCCGCCACCACGTCGCCGCGCTTGAACAACGCCATGGCCTCACGCTCAAGAGGATGGTTGTCTACCATTCGTTCTCGCGCCCCCTGCGGGTCAGATAAATATCTTGTAGTTCTGGCGTCCAAGGGCAGGGCCGAGGATGGCCCAAATGGAACCGGCAAAGTAGTCGCCGCTTATCAGTCCCAGAAAAAACCAGATGCCATTACGGTGGGCCTTCTGGCCCCAATAGCGCATAATCACGACCTTTATGGCCCAGCTCACGAAAAAGGCAAACCAGAAATAGTCCATGGCGAAGGAAATAGCAAGGGCATATCCGGCCGGGTGGAGAGGAAGATTGGCGTACCGATAGCGCAGCGCTTTGAGGGCCACCACAACGAAGGCGCCGAAGACCATGGCCGCGATATGGGGATAGCTTGGGCCGATGGGATTTTGCAGCCAGCTAGCCAGGCGGTTGTAGGTCTCCCAGCCAACCCATGATTTAAAGCCGACGCAGCGCGCCGTGGCCCCCTCGCGGAAGGTGACCGAAAGATTCGCCCAGTAAGAAAACACGATGGCGAAAAGACTGGCAATGAGCATCGCGCTGGCCAGCCACCGGCGATTAAGATGAGCAAACTCGGCCATCTTGAAACCCTCGAGCTGAACTGGCATAGGGTGGCAGCGGTAGCAGCGGTTGAACCAGTAAGTGGTGGAGAGAGCCGTAAGGTCGCGCGGGGAGATATTTCGCACGCCGATAAGCTCGACCAGGATGCGGTGAGGGTTGACGAAATAGATTTCGTGAGGAGTGCCCAGCTCAGCGCGCACGCGCGTCATGGCAATGGAGAGCAGGTAATAGATGGCCATGAAGGCAAGAGCAGTGGCGGCGGACATGCCAGCAGCAGTAGAGAAGGCCGTGAGCGCAGCGAGGCCCAACACAATGCCTATAACGGCAGTGCGATAGGCCATAGGCTCGTCGGCGTCGCGCAAGGCTGTCTTGCCGCCCATGAGATGCCGCCACAGCTCGCGGAAATGGCTGCGGGTAGCCAGCAGCGCCACGACAGCCAGCGCCAGCCACCCGCCCGAGGCCTGCTGCCACAGGTACGGTGCGTCCACCGTGCGCCATCCGATTATGGCCGCAAAAGCCCGCTCAAACTTGGCTACCACATAGAAAAACCAGCACGAAAAGCTCAGGTCCACGGGCAGGAAGAAAGCCAGCCCAATGGCGAAGGGGTACATAGAGATAGGCGTCCAGCCCATGGCCTTTAGCGGCGCAGATGAAAAATGCTGCTGCAGGTCGTAGAGCTTTATGTAGCGCAGATAGGGCAGCGTTGGGTACCACTCGTGAAGACCATTGAGAATGTCTATGGCGACGGCAACGGCGAAACCCGCCCACATGAGCCGATTGCGGAAAAAGCGAAAGCTCTCCTGTCCTCGCGTAAGTTCCAGTGGAAGAACGATTAGCGGATAGGCCAGATGCTCGTGCTCGGTCCAGTGCTTGCGCACCAGTACGTTGATGCACAGCATGACCCAGATCAGGACGAACATGAAAAGGCCCCAGGCCAGCATCGGAATGAGGAAGGGAGTAAGGTTCTCAGGTCGCCACCAGACTTCGCGGCCTTCATAGAAGCCGCGCAAGGACGTCGGGTCCTGGACTGTGAGCCAGTTGGGAATGTACTTAAGAAAGAGGTCTTCCCATTTGTTCTCGCGCGTGGCAAAGCGGAAAGGATGCCCCAAGGTGCCAAAAAGGTTCTGGACCATGTCGTGGCCAGCGAGAGTCTCGGAGATTACCACCATTAGGTAGATAACGAGTAGCTCCGCCTGGCTGAAGGCGCATCGGGGAAGAAAACGGACCAGCAGAAGATTGATGAGCGCGAGCACGAAAAGCATGAAAACCGGCGTAATGAACAGGGGCAGGCAGGAGCCGTCCAGGGAATACCAGCGTACCTCAACGACCGTCACCCAATAAACATTGATGGGCATGAGGACGAGGCCAATGAGAATAGAGCGGGCCGTAACGCCGCGCGAAACCCATGTGCCCTGTCTCTTCGGCGGCGCGCCCTGGGCTGCCTCTGACGATAGGCGA
>JANZZA010000020.1 GCA_026419655.1 Armatimonadota bacterium
AGGTCTCGGAGTCGTACAGCCAGTCGGGGCAGGATTCGCCCAGGTCCATCTGCCTGGCCACAGCGTCACGAGCCTTCTCTGAAGGCGAGCGTGCGACTCCGGCAAACGAAAGGCAAAGTGCTGCCAGCAATCCTGCGCAAAGGAATCCGCTTCCGCTCATGGAAACACGCCCTCCTTACTTAGGGCAGTAGTTCCCCGCACTGCGGATGTTGGCCGCGTATCCGGTACCCATCCGCGCTCAGGCCAGGAGTCACGGGTCTATGCATCAATAGTGAGTTTGACGGCATCCCCTTGCACAGTCAGGACAGTAGCCACGGAAGAAGATTTCCTCCGCCCACGAGGGCAAGCCCCGTCGCGCCCCGCCCAGACCTGCGGGCCCGGCAGATTTCCTCCGCCTGCGAGGGGAAACCTGCTGCCGTGCGCCACAACACAAAGCCACGTCAGCGCGCGTTCTCTTCTGTCTCCATACCGCTTGGGCGCATTTCGCCTGCTTGGGCAGGCCAGGCGCGTCCTGCCCGCTTTGGTAGGCCAGGCAATTTCCACCGCCTCAGGCGATCACAGGACCAGGATAATTTCGTGCCGGATTTTTGTTCCCGCCGGGGGGTCAGCCCGTGCTTGGGCAGCTCGTGGGCACGTACCAGGTGGCGTCTCCGCCAGCGTACAGCTTGCGCCCCTTGTAGACGCCGCACACGTAGATGTCGTAGGTCCCTGAAGCCAAGTTCTGAAAAATGGCCCTACCGCAGGAGTCTGTCGGTAGCGCAACCTCCTGGCCTGTTGCCGCGTTTTTTAGCTTGACAGGGTGGTTTGCCTCCTCGCGCGGATTAGGAACCGTCGTACAAATCTGTACCGTAATCCTGGACACTGCCCATCCCTCCCCTAAGCCTAAAAGTGTTTGCTTTCACTCATAGCCTGTAATCGGCCCTCGCGTCTAGCGCGGCGTCGGGCCGTAATCCCCCAGTTGCCATAGCCACCGGTCAATCATGAAGTCCCGCGCTGCGGCCGAAGGCGTATAGGCGGCGGAGGTACCGTCGGCATAGCTCGCCCGGAGCATTCCCTTAGCATCCCACGAGATGGTGGCCATGACCTGCCCGTTCGACCACACCGTTCCCTGGCCAGTGATCGGCCCGCGCCCGAAGACGAAGCTACCGGTTATGTGGCCGGAAGTGGTGGACAATGTCGTCCAGGCCTCGTCGCCGCCACTCAGCGTGAAGTTCGTGGTGCCTCGGTTGGTCTCCAGGCGACCCTGGGCATTGCGCGAAGTGTCTGGTGACTGCACGACGCCCTGGCACGGAAAGGATGCGTCCAGGCGCCAGCCGTCAGCAGACGATAAGGTCAGGTCTTCCTGGTCGGCCCAGCGCGTGCGTTGAAAGGCCATGCTGCGCCCGTCCGGCAGCCTGACCGTTCCTTCCTCAGCGTTCGACGGCATACCGGGGTCCCAGTAGCCAATGAGCGTGCTGACGAGGCGCGCTCCTGTGCGGAAGGTTATCTCGATGTGAGCGATTATCCCGTTGTCGCCCCACTCCTGGGTTTGCTTCAGGGTCCAGCGGGTCCCGTCCGGGTAGATGATAGTCTCGTCCAGGGAATAAAGACCGTCGGGATAGTCGCGCTGAAAAACCTCGGCTATGCCGCAGTCCGATTGCCGCCAGCGCTTGTGGGTGACGAGGACTTCCCCTTCCCAGTAAACTTCGTTGAGCAGCTCTTCGACCGGGCACTGGGGGACGTAGTCTTCGCGGTAAACGGCTGAAAAGACGATGGGCAGCCAGTGAACGAGAAGGGCCGAAAGGGTTGCCTGGTCGTCGAGATAGGTGCTGGCAGTTTTTGCCTTGGTGGACGCGCCGCCGCCACCCCCACATCCGGCCACGCATATCAGCACGGCCGCAAACGCTGCAATCGCCGCTACGCGCATTGTCATCCCCTCTCTTCCCGGGTTGCCCGCGACACCCCTGGTGGTTGCGAGCGACACCCCTGGGTGACTGTTGCAACGCCACCATCTCACGAGTGAGTCGCGCCCATTCGGAATGGCTTGTCGCCGCAAACCTTGGCCGCACATGACGGGCTGCCACGTCCAGGCAAGTTCTGCAACAGTCGCCCTAGAAGCGGTACCTGACGCCGCCGGTTACGTGGCGTCCCAGCCGTACGTAGCCAGGCCAGTACTGGTACTCTCGGTCGAACACATTTGTCCCGCTCAC
>JANZZA010000088.1 GCA_026419655.1 Armatimonadota bacterium
GTCCATGGCCGCCCAGGCCATGGCGCTGGGCGTGACGGCCTTTGGGCCCTTGCCGTTGGAGTCGCAGTTCCAGTACTCATACGGGTCTCGGAAAAGCCCGTCGCCGTCAGGGTCGTTGGCCTTCTGCATCCACTCGATGGCTTTGCGGACATTTGGCCACAGGTCGCGAAGGAACTGCACGTCGCCCGTCCATCGGAAATGCTGCCAGACCTGGTCAACCCAGTAGCAGGTGTTATTCTCGGCCCGGAAGGGCGTAAGCGAGGGCGAGACCCACCTGATAAAGCCGTCTTCGTCCTGCATGGCGCCGTACAGTCGCAGGCATTCCTCCATGGCCTGATGGTCGCCGCCCCATTCCTTGCCGTACCAGCCAGTGGAGATATGCGAGTACATGACCCAAAAGTGTGTGCCGAGGATAAGGCCCGGCCCCTGGCGGTGGTATTCAGTCGTAGCCCGCGACCAGTTGATGAGCGCATTGAGATACGGGTCAGGCGTGCGCACCTGGAATTCGGCCCGTCGTGCGTCCCACCAGCGCATAGTCTCCCGGAGGGCGGCTTCGGGGTCAGTCATGGCCGCCTCGAAGCGCTGCAGTGGTTCCAGCGCCCTGCCGATGTAGGCATCAAACCAGAGCTGCTTGAGCCGGTCACGGGCCTCGGGCCAGCCGGCGGCTGCAGGCGTGTCCAGGCGTGCCATGGTGGCCCTGGCCTGCTCCTCGTCGTATCGCGTCACGCCCCAGGTGGCCACGATGTGGTAGAGGCGCCGCGGCGTGGCCGCCGTAAACTCAACTTCTTCGCCGTGCGCAGTTTGTATCTTTTGTCCCTCACCCTCTCCGTCCCAGCCCACCACCACGAGGCCATTGGGTAGTTCCGTGCAGGTAAGGACAGCACGCCTGCCATCTATTTCGGCTCGGTTGCTGTCCGCCACAGGCCCACTCCACCACAGGCCCCCAAAGTGCCAAACCAGCGGCGCAGGTCGGTCGAATTCCACCCGACAGACCATGCCATGGCCGGGCATTGTTGGCGCGACCAGGACTTTGGCCTTCCACGTCCCCTCTGGTCCGTCTACCTCATAGCTCGTATATCCGGGCCGGAAAACCGTCGTACTGTGGGCTTCGTCCAGCCACTGCACCTGCCCGTCCGCACCCACAACGCCCAGCCTTAACGTTCCCAAGCACGGATACACCGTGGCCCCTGCCGCGTCTGGCCGGTCGAAAAGCGGAAACCATTTGTCAGCCGAATAGCACCCCGGGCCGGTCATTGTGTCCATGCGGAAAATCGGCACGTCCCCGGTCCAGACGCGGTTCTGGCCGTGAAGGATGGGCCGGTTGAGGGTCCTTCGGCTGCCGCTGATGCGAAATCCGCCGTCCTCGACAGGCTCGTAGGCGGGCGCGATGTCGCCCGGCGGGGCCATAAACGGCGACCGGCCAAAAAGTACAGCTTGCTCCGGCTCCACCACCTTCAGGGGCTTCAGCGGCGCGCGTATCGTCCTTACCTGCGCTTTTACTACGCGCAAGTGCCCTAACATCTGCCGGTCGCGCGCTTCAAAATCCTCCTGTTCGGCCCGCCGGACCGCCAGAAAAGCCGCTGCCGGGCGCTCACGGCTGATAAGCGTCAGCGCGAGGGCAGCCACTCTCACCGTGCCTTGCGGTGGGGTTTCGTGAATCCACAGGTCACCTGCCTGCAGACTTCCTTCCTGCCGCCCGTCGGGGTATAGCACTTCAGCATATCTCATGCCATCGGCGGCAGCCGTAAGCTCGACAGGAGCGTCGGCTCTCAAAAAGGGCATTCCGACTGCCCGGACGTATTTGTAAGCGCCCGGCGGCACGACCAGCCGAGCCCGGTTCTTGTTTTGGGCCGCCAGGTACCCCAGCATGTTTCGATACAGCCGCTCCAGGTTGGGCCGGTACTCGTCTCTCGCCGTCGTGAAGTCGGCCAGTCGCCAGCCGACAAAGAGGGCAGTGCCTTCCCCGGCTCTGTACTCGACAAGGGGCCGCTCGCCCACGCCGGCGTTGCCGTCCGCCAGGAGCGCCCCCCTTGGCCCGTCGGTACCGTAGTAGTCCGCCAGCGCATTGCCGCCGTAGCTGGTCAGCAGGATAGGCCGATAAGTATCTAGGCCGGCAAAAATCGGGTGACTGCGGTGTTCTTGGCGCACAACTATCCCGCTGACGTAGCCGAAGTTTGCTGGCCCAAGCACGCGGGGAGTGGTTTTCTCGACGCCCATCTGGTGAAGCAGCGCGCCTGCCGCCCCGGAAAGCAGTATCGCCCCGCCTCCTTGCAGATAGTCCAGCAGGTCGGAAACATTGGCCCGGCTGAGCATGAGACTGGCGCTGTCGCCCTGGTGATACCAGACCAGATCAAATTCCTCCGGGGCCATGAGCCGCCCGCCAATAGCTTGCCACGAGCCGTCGCCAACTGGCCGCAGGCGCGTCACTTCGCCCACCGTCTGTGCCCAGGCAAGAGCAGCGGCGTTATGCGTGCCGGGCTGGCCTGGCGCTGCAGGGTCTATAAAGCCAATAGTCAGAGCCCAGGTTGTTGCGCAGAACAAAGCCGCCCCGGCTGCCATGGCGGCCCGTATCGCCGCGCACGCTCGCGCTAGCCCCCAACCCGGCAACATCTGTGAATCGCCGTTCCCCATTTTCGAAGCCCCCAAACAGTATCGGTTCCCCTTTTTCTGGCGGTCGCAATTTCCGCAGCGGTGTGTCTTTGCCTTTTCGCGTGCCTCACCCAGCCCCGGTGTTTTAATAGCCGGAAGATAGCAGTGAAGCTGCCTTCTGAAGGGCGTGCGTGGCGGAAACAGCGCGAGTAAGTTGGGGAAGGGTGGTCTGGGGGACAATACTCTTCAGCAGTGATGGTTGCAAATGTTAGCGCAGGCCTAGCTGAAGAGTAGAAAGGATACAAGTCTGTGCGCTCAACCCTTTACTTACGTTGACTTGCTGCGGTTGCGTAGGCGGCTTTTGCGACGGTCACCAAAGGGTTTCCTCCAGCAGGAGGCCCTCCTTCGCGCAGAAAGCGTGGTTCTTTCCTGCGCCGCCTCCCGGCAAACGCCCGTGCTGCCCGCCAGAGAGGACTGGCCACGATGTGCCGCTTGCCGCCGTTATTCCTTAAGAGTGAGCCAGATGGGGCTGGCCCAGGCCATCTCACCGTCGGCCTGCATGACGCGCACGTAATAGAAGACGAAAGGCGGGCGGCCGGTGCGTGGCCGGATTGCGACCTCATCTAGCGGGTCCTCGTCGCGCCACTGAATCCTGGTATCAAGGGCGGCCGGCCGCCGTGAGTAAACGACCTGGCCGTTACGCACTATCTCCACTGTCGCGATGCGTTCCTCCCCATGGACTTGTATCTCCACGGGGCGAGAACGCCGCAGAGGATCATCCATCGCGACGGCGGCATCAGTTCCCATAAAGTGCCCGCCTATTCGCCACAAGACGATGATGCGCGGCCCGGTGCTGGCGATGGTGCGGCGCTCGCGAAGACCCTCGAAGATGGCCTCGCGCGTGAGGTCGGTCGCCCAGACACCCACCAGACCATCCCGGTAGCGGAAGGGTTCGGGACCAGTGCGGGTACGGTCTCCGGGGTGGCCATGCCGGTCTCCGCCTCCAGCTACGAACCCCACCCGCCAGCCCAGCGCCAGAGCCCGCAACACAAAACCCAAGGGAGCCTCGCCTGCGTCCAGCGGGACACCAGGAGCCTCGATCCCCTCGGCGAGGCCCGGCGGGCGCATGGGATAGGGGTTGCCCTCGTGGACGGACCGCTCTGCGCAGCCGTCGGCTGAATAAATCTCGACCAGGCGCTCATGGACCGGGTCATGGCGGCTGAAATCGCACGGGCTGGCTGCAGAAGCGGTCCGACGCGCGACTACCAGAGCGTCGCCAGGACCGGCATCATGAAGCGACTGGAAAAGATGCCATGGGCGCGGATAGTCCCCAGGCGATGGCGCTGAAGCAGCCCGGTCGGCGCCACTGTACACGACCAGGCGCACGCCATCTCCTGGCTCGGTGCCTGCCCACTCATAGGCTGGCAAAGCAACGAAGCGGCCTGGCTCATCGGCCGCCTCAACAGTGGCCACTATTCGGCCCCACAACCGCTCCGCCGCCCGCCCCTCGGGCAGCCGGTCGCCCAGAGCACCAAAATTGAGCAGATTCTCGTCGCGCAGTACCCGGAAATAAGCTGCAGGTGTCCCGGCGCCTCCGGAAAATTCTGTCGTGCCGTGCAAAACACCCCAGTAAAGGTGATACGGTTCCTCGTCGGCGAGAACGAGCACGGGATTAGCGCGGACCTGGTCGTTGGTGCCCAGCACACCGGCCTGCAAACGAACAACGCCCCGGCCCTGGCGAAGGACAATGCGGCGGACTGGGCGATGACTGCCCGAGCGCGGTGTAAGGACAACCGTAGGCTCGGGTATGTCGGCCACGCGCTCGAAGGAGTGAAACTCGACAGCGCCGGCATAAAAACGCGCGAGATTGCCGTGGCGGTCCTCCACCTTCAGGAGGCCGTCGAAAGGCTGGCCCGGGCGGGCCGTAGATGGCAGGAGGATACGCAGGCGGTCCGGTGGGCCGCCCGTGACCTCGAGGACGGGAGTAGGGCGAGCCGGCAAGTACCGGCCGCTGCCCAGGTCAACGAAGATGGGGAGGCGCTTGCGAGCCTGGGAGAAAGTCTGCGGACGAAGGCCCCGGCTGCCCCCGGACTGGTCGCCCAGCACAATCTCAAGCACGTCGTCGGGCGACAGGCCCGGCGGCCCGACGCTAACTTCCACCGCGGTCTCCCCAGCCTCCTCCCACAGCGGCACGCGGACAGACACCTGGGCGCCATTGGATGCCCATGCC
>JANZZA010000093.1 GCA_026419655.1 Armatimonadota bacterium
GAAACTCGACAACGAACTTGCCACGGCGGAGGGGAACACCTTTGCTTTTGAACCTTTGCCAGCGCGGTACGTGCGCGTTTTGATGCTTTACAACAGCGCCAACGTCGGCCTGCACGTCGGCGAACTGGAAGTTTACAGGTAAGAGCAGGCATGAGCAGCAGGAAGGACGCCCCGGGAGACCCGCTTTATTGCCCTATTACTCTATACGGCCGCACAGCAAGGCCCATGGGTAGCGTGCACAACCTGTATGCGCGTGAAAACCGTATCACAGGGCTTCCCTGCGGGAAACCCTACCAAAAGAGCCTCCCCAGGTCGGCCTTGCAATTTTTGCGCCCCGTTTGGAGTAGCCGGCCATGGTCGCCGAGCAAAGGTGCTCACAAAGAGCGACAGGTTTTCGTTGCGATTCGTACATGCACGTATCCTATCGAGCAGTACGCAAAACACCATGAAACCGTTTCACTTAGCGCGGCCCGACTACGGGGAACACAGCCGATGTAAAGCCCCCGGCGCCTCGCGCACAGTATCATGCCCGAGGAATGGACTTCACTGCACCCAAATAAGTGCTGAAAGGAGCGCCTATGACCCAACCCCAAGCTCAACCGTTTATCTCTCAACAATCGGCGCCACCAGCCCGCGGCCGTTTGGCCGCCTTTACACTGGTGGTTCTGGCCCTTTCGTGCTATCTGACTGTCCTGCCGGTTTTCGCCCCGCGCCTGCAGCAGCATTTCTCAATCACTAATCGCCAGCTTGGCACGCTTTTGTCCTGCCAGGTCCTTGGCGGTCTGTTGGGATTTGCCCTGGTGTTGCTTCTGACGGCCAGGCTTGGTGTGCGAAAGGCCACCGGGCTTACTGCCCTCGCCGGCGGAGTTAGCTTTCTGGTAGCGGGCCTGGCGAGGTCTCTCCTTGAATTTCAGGCCGGACTGTTGCTGGTGGGCATGTTTGCTGGCGCGTTTTTCGTGTCAGCAATGGCGCTGCTGGTGGAACTGTTCCCGGAGTGGAAGAGACGGATGGTAGCCATCACCCTGGCGGCCTCGAGCGCTCCAGCTATTCTCTTTCCGCCAATAGCTCAGTGGGCATTGTCCAGGCTGGTGGACACGGGCAGGGTATCAGTAGAGATGGTAGTGCGGGGCCCCATGCTTGGGGTGGGAGCGGTGATGATGGTGGGAGCGCTTCTCGTCTGGTTTAGCGGCTGGCGCGAAGAGCACAGCCACCCTGTCCCTGCAACCCGAATCCGTTGGCGCGACATGCTCAACTTCCGGACGCTGATCGTGTTATTGCTAGCTGCTCTGCACGGCGGAGCCGATATAGGGATGTATAGCTGGATGCCCAGGTACATGACGCGCCAGTTTACAGTTTTGCCCGTCGCGCCCGGAATGGTCCTGGCAGCGTATTCAGTGGGCTATCTGGTGGCGAGGCTGCTTCAGGCGACCCTGCCGGAGAAGCGCGGGCAGCGGGCTTTCCTCACCCTCGCAGGCCCGATCGGCGGCTTTACCATCCTCGCCGGCATCTGGCACGCCGATGCACTCGGCCTGGCCGTGCTTTACCCGCTGGCCGGAATGATTTGGGGCCTGGAATTTCCCGCGCTAATAGCCGAAGTCGAGACGGGAGGCGCGGCTGAATTCAGCGGGGTGGTCGCGGGCAGCCAACTGGCGTCGTATTTGGGGGCCGTGGGCCAGCTTAACCTAATCGGCTGGCTCGCTGACCGTACGGACAGTTTTCAGATCGCCCTGACTGCACCCGCCCTCGCATTAATCGCCTTTGGCCTGATTGCTGCTGTCTCCCGCCTGGGTAAGGCCTGACCTTTGCCCAATTTTGGACTCTTGTGTTCAGACGAAAAGCAACGGCGGCCACGCTTCTCAAAGGCTTTCTTTCAGACTCTCCCCGTTGCTTGCGATAACCTGCTTGTACCAGTAAGCAGAGTCTTTGAGGACGCGGCGGCCTGTAGGATAGTCCACATAGACGATACCAAAGCGTTGTTTGTATCCCTCAGCCCATTCGAAGTTGTCCATCAAGGTCCAGACAAAATAGCCGCGCACGTCCACGCCGTCGTCAATGGCCCGATCTAACTGCAGCAGGTGGCGGCGCAGGTAGTCAATCCTTTGTGGGTCGTGCACGCGCCCATCCAGGGCCACCCAGTCCACATTGGCCATGCCGTTTTCCGTCACCACGATGGGAAGCTGGTAGCGCTCATAGAAGAACTTTGGCCCCCAGTACATGCATTCGGGCGTGACCCACCAGTAAAAGGCCGTGATCGGATGGCCGTCGGCGAAGGGTACGTCGCGAGGGCCGTCGGGGGTAGCTTTGACGAAAGTGCCGCTATAGGTGTTGAAGCCGAAGAAGTCCAGGGGCTGGGAAATGGTCTCCATGTGGCCGTCGCGGATTTCGGGCATCTCCTCGGCCATGTTCGTCCAGGCTTCCTCGGGATAGCGGCCGAAGAAAACCGGGTCCATCCAGAAGGTATTTGCCCACAGGTTCTTGCCTTCCAGGGCAAACATAGACTGGCGGGCGGCGTCAACGTCAGCCTGGCTATCGGTAGCGGGCATCTTGACGGAGCCCACTGGAGCAAAGCCAATGGCCGGCTGGGCTTTGGCGTTGGCGCGGATGGCCTGCACGGCCCTGCCGTGAGCCAGGAGCGCGTGATGGGCCGCCCGGAGCACCTCTTTCAGGCCGAGGCGGTCGCCGGGCGCATGGACGCCAGTGTGGTGGCCCAGGCCGATGAAGCACTGCGGCTCGTTGAGGGTCATCCAGTGGGCCACCCGGTCGCCCAGCTTTTCGGTGATGAGGGTGGCGTAATCGGCAAACCAGTCGGGGCTGTCGGGATTGAGCCAGCCGCCCCGGCAATATAGCTCATAAGGATAATCCCAGTGAAAGAGCGTCACCCAGGGCTGTACACCGGCCGTCAGCAGGGCGTCCACTAAACGGTCGTAAAAGGCCAGGCCCGCCTCATTCACTTCGCCGACACCGGCTGGCAAGACGCGGGGCCACGATATGGAGAAGCGATATCCGCGCAGGCCGATTTCTTTCATGATAGCCACGTCTTCGGCCCAGTGGTGATAATGGTCTGAGGCTACGTCACCGGTGTGGTTCTGCCAGACGGTGCCGCCTTTGCGACAAAACATGTCCCAAACCGACGGCCCCCGGCCGTCCTCAAAAGCCCCGCCCTCAATCTGGTAAGCAGCCGTCGCACAGCCGAAAAC